>CALHVG010000070.1 GCA_938039145.1 uncultured Treponema sp. | reverse complement strand
CTCGACAGTCGTCGTCGCATAGAGGTGACCATGCAGAGCGAATAGCCCTGCGCGCCATCAACCGACAAGCCCTGTCCTGACGCATGCCATCATTCGTCGGACAGGGCTTTTCCATGTCTTGGCAGACGTCTCCCCGTCTGCCTAACCACAACTATCTGTAGACATAGATGGCATTATGTCAGAATTTAAAAAGGAAATAAAAGATACTAATGCAAACGAGAAAACAAATATCTCTATAAGAAAATTTGATGATGACCATTTTAGAACTGGCTACGAGAACTTTGAAGGTTCTTATTATGATTTAAATACAAATCTTCTTTTCTCTAAACAGTTATTTGAAGAATACTTTACTAAAGACAAATTGCAATCATTTAAGGAACTTATGAATAAGGGCTCAATACCTGAAGCCGTTATGTTATTAATCAGAGCAACCGAAGAAGTAATAAATCAAAAGTGTTTGGGAAAAGACTTTGTCGTAGAAAAAATGCAGACAGATATACTTCCTGCTTATTTTAATGAAGTAGCTAAATATGTAAAAACGAAAAAATCGTAACTTCACAAAACCGACACCAAACGGGCAAAAACTCCCGTTTTATGAAATGGACACACAAAAAATACATCACTAAAGAAAGCCGCCCGCTCACAAGCCCCTCCCCACACACACAACCCATCCGGCAACTTGCATTTTAAACCATAATTAATTAATATTGGTTTAAAATGCAAGAAAAAACGAATATTTCACAACTACAGGATATTCTGAAAAAAAACAAAGGCTACATAACACGCCGTCATCTTGACGAAAAAGAGATTCCGTCGTGGTTTTTGACAGACTTTGTACGCAAAAACAAACTTGAAAAAATAGCTGCCGGCTTTTACGCCGTGCAAAACTGGTTTGCAGACGACTTTTTTGTCTTTCAATATAAATACCCTAAATTTATTTTTTCTTACGAATCGGCTCTTTATCTTCTTAATCTGACTGACAGGCTTCCTCATGCATTTGAAGTTACAGGCCCCCAAAATTACAGACCTTTCAGTCCCAAAGAAAACATAGCGATTGTTCACACGGACAGCAAAAAAGAAACATATGAACTTGGAATCGAAAAAATAGAAACAAACTTGGGGAATACGGTTCTTTCGTACAACGCAGAAAAAACACTCTGCGACCTTATCCGCAATTCAGAAAAAATTGATTCGGAAATATACACAAAAGCGCTCCGCAATTATGCAAACCTAAAAAGCAAAAACAAAGAACGGCTTTTTGAGTATGCAAAAATTATGGGAATTCAAAAAAAAGTCGACGATACAATGATGGTGGTACTAAATGAACTATAGCAAAGATTCCGTGCAAGCCCGCATAAAAAAAACTTTCGGCGGAAACCGGAATCAGCGTAAACATTCTAATTGCAACATACTTTTTTGAGGCATTCTTATTCAGACTTTCAAAATCATCTTATTCGGACAATTTTATTTTCAAAGGCGGATTTTATCTTTCATCTGTAATAGGCATACAAAATCGTTACACGCAGGACTTAGATTTTAAACTGACGAACGAAACTCTCGAAGAAGAAAATCTTATTCGAATAATAAAAGAAATTATTTCCCAAAAGCCGTACGACAACATTCAATTTGAATTTATAAATGCGGAACCCATAAGAACCGAAGACCGATACGGAGGGCTTTCAGTCAAAATTACAGGTCATCTTGAAAATATAAGACAGAATCTAAGCATCGACATAGCCTCAGGAGACCCGATAACTCCGGCGGCAATCGCTTACAACTACAATCGGCTCATCATGGATGATTTTATAAAAATAAAGGCATATAATCTTGAAACAATTCTTGCAGAAAAGTTACAGACGGTTTTCAACAAAAGCATTTACAACAGCAGAAGCAAGGATTTTTATGACATTTATATAATCCATAAATTAAAAATAGACCAAATCAATACTTGCGATTTAAGAAAAGCGTTTTTAAGAACCTGCGCCTACAGAAAAACAGATTTTACAAAAAAATACGCCGACGGTCTTTTGAATACACTTGCAGAAAACGAACAGATGCTTACCCGTTGGAAGAATTACATAAAGAAAAACGCATTTGCAAAAGGCATAGAATTTAAAACCGTAATTACATCGTGCAAAAATATAACCAATCTCATCTTTAAAAACAAATAAATCCCCCGCCGCTTTAATCCCGCAACACCACAAGCCCCCCATACACCCGCACAAATAAAAAAAGACTGCGGCAAAATACCGCAACTTTCCCTACCCCATAAAACGGGCAAGTTTAAGAATAAAAACTACATTACAGAAGCGGTTTCTGCCGCAAAGTGAATAGCTACTGTGTATGCCCCATCCGCTTGTTATTTGCAAAGTAATAGTGTATTGTAGCGGCTGGAACACCGTGGAACAGGGTGGCTGTCTCCTAATCTTAAATGAAAGGGAGATTTCGTGCAGATATGACAAAATACGAAAGAGCGATGCTTGTAATCGCATTTCTCAGTTTGCTTATAAACGCACTGGCTCTCCTCAAGTATTTCTTGTAAGAGCAAAAATAAAGCCTACCCCAGTGTTGCGAATCTGAGTAGGCTTTTCACAAAAGCTTAAAGGAGACAGCCACAATTCTGCGGTGTTCCTTTTTGTTTAATATACTCCACCTTATAATTCCGGTCAAGTAACAAAAATTATTGACAGTATAAACAAAAAAAAGACTGCGGTAAAATACCGCAGTCCTTTTTGCCTTAAAAAGGCAGGCTTAAAAAATAGAGCCTACTAGTTGACCGTAACCGTTTTTGCGGCAATGTCGATTGTTACTCCGATTTCGCCTGATTTGATAACCACATCAAACTTCATATTTCCGGAGTCATACTGTGGATCCGCACCGTTAGGAGTGCAACTTACAACCTTAACTTCATAAGTTACCTTGTCGCCAGGTTTTCCTACAAAGGCTGGCTTATCGCTGAAACTTCCGTTGCCGCCACCAGAGCAAGTGCAGAAGCGGTTAGGATTAGCAGTTTTGCAGGTAGTGTATGCATTCGTTGGCTTACCGTCTGTCCAGTTGACAATTGGCCAACCGCCACCCCAGCCCCATGGAGTACCGTTTATGTAGTACTCAGTAGCATCTGTACCGTGTACCAATTTTACAGCCAAAGTATAGTTGGTGATTAGAGTGAATTTCACAAAAACCTTTTTGTCCGGGTGAGTCTGGATTGTAACTCGGTATGGCTGTCCTGTGGTAAGACCCTTTACTTGGAAGTTACCTTCGTCTGAGCCATTTAGTTCATAGAACTTGTCGTCCGCAGGAACTTCAACATCCTTGCCCATCATCTTGTGATTCCAGTTGCAGTCGTTTATGCCACATTCGCCATTAGAAGCAATAGCCACAATGTCCTTTGTGTATGTTACATAACCGGTGTTATTGTCAACGCTTGCACTGTAAATAAGGTTTTTTGTGTTAAAGCCCCATGCATTTCCAATTCCTATATCGAAAATCGCACCCACAAGGTATTCACCATCAAGGTAATACGGTACAGGTGGCAAACCTGCCGCCTCTACAGTTGCCTCTACAGTTGCAGACTCTGTAGCCATAACAGTAATCTTGTATTTTAGACCTTTTGTAAGTCCGGTGATTCTTACGTTTTTACCGCCACCAGTTTTGTTGTCATATACAAGAGTTTCTTTGCCGCCTACTTTTAGTTCAAGTTCTGTACCTTCGCCGCCGTATGCGCCGCCGTTCCAGTCGCCTGTTTTGCAAAGTACTTTCCAGTCCATTTTTGTATCAGTAGCCGCAAATTCATATGTGTATATACCATTTGCCTTGTCCATTGTAGTCCATGGAGTAGTGTTGTTCCAAGTATTGAATGCACCCGGAGCGCCTCCAGCTGAAAGGTCAACACGAGAAGGTACAACGTCGTGCAAGTTTCCGGAACAGCCCATAAGAGCCAATCCCATAAGACCTGCGATTAAAAATGAAAGTTTTTTCATCGTATTCTCCTATTTTTAAGGATTATGCTTCGTAAAGAAGCCTTTGTTTTTGAAAGCCCAAGAACTGGAACTGCCCAAAAAGCAACCACTTTCAAGGCAGCCCTTATTTCAATTCGCTTTCATGTTGCCGGATTATATATCCCAGCGGATACCAACGCGCAAAGCAGCCTTTCCATCGTAGAAGTCAACAGCAGAAATACTTCCTTTCTTTGCCGAACTGTCCCAACGTCCTGAAACGTTGGCACCGCTAAGAGCAAGACCGTCCTGTCCGTCGCCAAAGCCCTTAAACGGATCCATGTTGTACACAAACTGGGCGTACACCACAGGCTTCTTGAATGCAGCGAATTTCTTTGAAATTCCCACAACAGCACCGAACATATTGTTTTCGGCAGCGTTAAGGGTCTTTCCTTCGGTATTGTTATTGATGGTCTTTATACCGCCGCCAAGAACAACATTGATGTCATATGGAAGCATACACTCTGCAACAAGTGTGTTGAAAAGTCGTTTTGCATTTCCATTGTCAAGTCCGTAGTAAACGTTTATACCCTTGAAAGCAGCTTCTTTATCTTCTGCAGAATAAGAATATGTCAATCCTGCCTTCTTGAATCGGAAATAAGACTCTGAAACATCGTATTTTTCGCCGCCAAAGTTTGCGTTCATTTCGCCGTAAACACCAATCGTTCCTCCGAATGGGTTATCGACAAAACCTGCGATATCGAATGTAGCCGAAGGCGTCAATGTAAGTTCAGGTTTTTCTTCACCGAACATAGGAGCCATCTTGCTTCCACAGCGGTCTTTGTACCATCCCTTAGCATCTGAAGCATCCCAGTAATTGTCTTCCGTGAACTTGCTTGTCTTTGTAAGCGGCATAGAAAGTCCTGCTTCAAGGCCAAGCTCAATCTTCTTTTCAAGAAGAGTTCCCGTAACCGCAATGTCGATGTTCTGGCTGTTCAAAGCACCGAGCATTTCAGAAAGGTCGAACGTTCCATCGTCATGATTTTCTCTGACGTAGAGCATTGAAGCCTGATAACCGCGCATACGGTAGCTTGCTTCAACCCCGATAGAATCCTGGAAAGCTCCTCGGTATTCGTTGTATCCCTGATCAAAACCGACTTTCAACTGACCTGCAATGTTTCCAAGTCCGAATTCACCGTCTCTGTAGAAAACATCGGTTGAATATCCGAAGTAGTCCGTTGAACCTTTTTCAGTCGGTGTGAATTTCTTCTGATGAGTTGCAACCAAAACCTGAGCCGCGACGTTAAGTTTGCTCGCTTCTGCAAGTTTGATGTCAGCTGATTTACCACCGATGATAAAGTCATGCTCAACAGGTTTGCTGAACAAAGTATCTCCGTCATACATACCGTTTGACTGCAAGTCAACCGCAAAGTAGTCGTTTGAAACTCCGAACCATCCCCAGTAACCGTACTTTTTACCTTTTCGGTCTGCAGTCTTGTTAGGAGCGAATCCTATGTCAAGCTTGAGACCTGTAAGTTCCTGGATAGCGGCAACAGGCTTGTCACCAAGGCTGAATACGCTGAAACCACCGACATGCTGATAACCGGCATCCCAAGAACCGCTTACTGTAGTCCAAAGGATTGCAGAACGAACGTCCGGCTTAGCATAGTTGAAACCAGTTACAAAGTTTACATAAGGAGAGTTGAATCCGAACTTGAGGTGTCCAAGGAACGGATTTGTTCCAGGACCTGCATCGCCGCCCTTATTGTCGGTAGACCTTGCAAAGTAAGCCACAGGATTTGTGAACAAATCGTTGAAAAGCTTTGCGAACGAATCCTTAACGACAATCTCATGGCGACCAAACTTATCCTTCTTTACAAGGTAAATAGGATTGTTTGAACCGAAAGCATCGTCAATTTCAGTCTCAGCAAGAGCGATTTCCACATACACAGGGCAGTTCGGAAGGAAGTTACCTGCAAATTTGTTGTAACTCTTCATTCCTATAGTAACGTTGTCCAAATCGAGTCCCTTCTTTTTAGGATCGTTATAGGACTGCGTAGTGAACTTAGACTGAGTTCCAATCATTGTCCAAGAAATGAAGTTTATCTTGGCACGAGGAGCTCCGTCGCCGTCTCCACCCAAAAGGTCGGCAATTGCAACCTTTCCGTTCTTTCCACCGAATCCGTCATCGATGAACTCAGGAGCCTTGAGGTCTGTAGTCCAGTTTCCGTCAACGATGAACTTGTAAGAAAGTTCTTCCGTAGGCTTGAAAACCTTC
The DNA here is from genome assembly GCA_938039145.1 of uncultured Treponema sp. Lineage (GTDB taxonomy): Bacteria > Spirochaetota > Spirochaetia > Treponematales > Treponemataceae > Treponema_D. The sequence continues at coordinate 12,613 of CALHVG010000070.1, read as the reverse complement.
GTGAGCTCAAAGCCAGTTTCCGTCTTGGTCATGGCCTCGGCAGCGGCTTGCCAGTTGGTGAAAGTTCCTGCAACAAGAACCTCCTCCGCACGAGGATTTCCGTAGAAGAATCGAACTTCTGCGTTACCATCAGGAAGTTTTTTCACTGAAACTTCGGCGAAAAGTGTCGTAACGCCAAGCATCAGGAAAAGAGAGATGAAAGCGAATGATTTTTTCATCAAATTCCTCCAAAATTAATAAATAGATTATGTTGCGGAAACTTTAGAAATGTGCATGAACAAAACCGTCAAAAAACAATGATATTAAACCGTAACTTTTTAGCACCTCTTATTTTTAAACAATCTGTCTGCATACACTCCTGTCAGAATCCACATACAAGGCTAATTCTACCATAACATAAAATAGCGTCAAGTTTTTAATAAGCAAAAACATTCAAAAAGAAAAAGAATCCTTTATTTATGTTTTTCAACAAGAAAAAAGAAACGCATAAAGTTCCGCGGATTGGGATTATCCGCGAATTAAAGCAACGGATGCAAAAAGGTGCATTTACTTGTGCTTTTGCAGAATAAATGCCCGTTCCGGCTGAATTCTTCAATAGTTTCCTGCTGAATTATTGTAATTGTAAATGGGCGGATATTTTGCTAGTATGAGAAAAATCTAAATTAACCGGGGATTCTATGATATTTTCACCGACAGAAATCCAAGAAACTGTAAGTATGTTCATGAAGCAGAAATTGGATGTCCGTTGCGTAACAATGGGAATCAATATCCTTGACTGTGCGGATTCCGACGCAAAACGTTCATGCCAAAAGATTTACGACAAAATTATGAAAAAGGCGGGAAATCTTGTTAAGGTTGGGCAGGACATCGAAAAAGACTTCGGCGTTCCTATTATAAACAAGCGTATTTCCGTAACGCCGATTGCGTTGGTGGCAGGCGCAAGCAACGCCTCCAGTTATGTTGATTTTTGCAAAACTCTTGATAAATGCGCAAGAGAGTTGGGCGTAAACTTTATCGGCGGATTTTCGGCGCTGGTTCAAAAAGGAATAACCCCCGGCGACAGGATTTTAATAGATTCAATTCCGGAAGCTTTGGCAAGCACGGATTTTGTCTGTTCTTCCGTAAATGTAGGAACTACAAAAAACGGAATCAATATGGATGCGGTAAAACTGATGGGCGAAACCATCGTAAAAACCGCAGAAGTTTCAAAAAACCTTCCGATAAACGGCTGCGCAAAACTTGTTGTATTCTGCAACGCCCCCGAAGACAATCCGTTTATGGCGGGCGCTTTTCACGGAGTCGGAGAAGGCGATTCCGTTATAAACGTGGGGGTTTCAGGGCCCGGAGTTATTTTGGCTGCCGCCCGCGAATACAAAGGAAAGCCGATAAATGAACTTGCCGACGGAATAAAAAAGATGGCGTTCAAAATTACCAGAATGGGACAGCTTGTCGGCTCGGAAGCGGCAAGCCGTCTTGGCGTTCAGTTCGGAATTCTTGACCTTTCGCTTGCGCCTACGCCGGAAGTCGGCGATTCGGTTGCCAGAATCCTTGAGGAAATCGGTCTTGATGGAGCGGGTGCGCCCGGAACTACAGCGGCTCTTGCCATGCTCACTGACATGGTAAAAAAAGGAGGCGTAATGGCTTCCACCAATGTGGGCGGGCTTTCCGGCGCGTTCATTCCCGTTTCCGAGGACGAAGGAATGATAAACGCCGTTCAGCAAGGTTCAATTTCGCTTGAAAAACTTGAAGCGATGACGACCGTCTGTTCCGTCGGGCTTGACATGATTGCAATTCCGGGCGACACGCCTGCAACCACCGTTTCGGGAATATTGGTGGACGAATTTGCAATCGGAATGATGAACAACAAAACCACCGCCTGCAGACTTATTCCGGCTCCGGGAAAAAAAGCCGGCGATTGGGTGGAATTCGGCGGACTTCTCGGCGGCTGCCCCGTAATGCCTGTAAGCAGATTCGGCTGCGCGGACTTCATAAACCGCGGCGGACGAATTCCGTCCCCCATTCATTCTTTCAGAAATTAGACGGACTTTATGGATTCCTGTTTTTTTGATTACGGCAAGTTCAAGACGGACGATATAAGGGCTTTGGACGCAAAGTTCGAGGCTCAGAAAATAGCGTTTTCTCCGCTGTGCTTTCAGGCTGTAAGGTCGATGCTTGAGCTTGGAATCCTGCAGAAGATAAGCGATTCGGGCAAAAACGGAATCGGCTATTCGGAGCTTGCGGAAAAAACGAATATTTCTCCTTATGGAATCCGTGTGCTGTGCGAGATGGCGCTTGGCATGAACGTGATAAAATTTTCTGAAGATTCCGTTCCCGGCACGACGGATAAAGAAAAGTTTGTTTTGGGGAAAATCGGCTGGATGCTCCTTGAGGACGACCTTACGAAAGTGAATTTCTGGTTTGTGAACGACATATGTTACGAAGGAGCGTGGAATTTAAAGGAATCCATCGAAAATGGAAAACCGGAAGGACTAAAAGTCTTCGGCGAAAAATGGAAAACGATATACGATGCGCTTTCAAGTCTTCCGGAAAGAGCAAAAAAATCGTGGTTCGATTTTGACCATTTTTACAGCGATATTGCTTTTGCCGATGCCTTGCCGATTGTATTTCAGAAAAAAACTGGAACGATAACCGATATCGGCGGAAACACGGCAAAATGGGCGGTCGCTTGTTGCCGCTACAATCCTTCCGTAAAAATTACAATAGTTGACCTTCCGGGACAGACCGCAGTTGCCGAAAAAAACGCTGAATCGGCGGGTTTTTCCGATAGGATAGGTTTTTGCACGGGTAACATTCTTGAAGAATCAACGCAGCTTCCGCTTTCTCCCGATGCGGTTTGGATGAGTCAATTTTTGGATTGTTTCAGTCTTTCCGATGTTACAAAAATTCTTGAAAAAGTTCATAAGGCTAGCACAAAAGAGACTGACGTGTACGTGCTTGAGCCGCTTTGGGATATGCAGCGTTTTGCGGCAAGTTCGTATTCTCTTGCAGCGACATCACTTTATTTTACTTGCATGGCGAACGGCACTAGTAAAATGTATCGCTACGAGGAACTTGTTAGCGCAATCTGTGATGCGGGCTTTGAACTAAAAACCGCCCACCACAATCTAGGTTCTAACGCCTATTCTCTGCTTGTTTTCAGGAAAATATAGAAACTGAACATGGAGGAATCGTTGGAAGTAAAATAAATCGGGTTTTCCCTTATTGTACTTCCGATTTTATACAGCATGGAAAAGATTTATGTTTCTGACGTACATACATGGCAGCCATCTAGCGATAATCCCAAGGAAAAGCCGGCGCTTGAGTTTGCGGATTCGCTTTTCAAACGTCGTCTAAGTCAAATCACAAGGATGACGATTCAGGTTGTCCATGAACTTTTAGAGAAAAATCCGTCGGCAGCGGAATGTAAGCAGGTTTTTGTCTCGTTTCGCGGCGAAATCGGACGGGAATTTTCTATAGATAAAAGCCTTTTGGAAGACTTGGAAATCCTTCCTGCTTCTTTTACTCTAAGCGTTTTTAACGCCCCGATTGCTTCTGCAAGTCTTTGTCTTGGGCTAAAAGCCGGCTACTCTGTGATATATCCTTCTAAAAACAATTTCAATTCTGCGTTTTTGGCTTCGATTTCTCCGGTAATAGCAGGAAGCGAAGAAAAGATTTTGTTTGTTTATGCCGACGAATATATTCCCGATGAATATGGGGTTTCTCGCCAAGGAAACAATAATCCGATGGCTCTTGCATGCATTGTTTCAAGGTCGGAAGGCGGAACAGAAGTCAATCCGATGGAAATAAAAAGTCCTTGTGATTTAGAAAAAATGTAGATGGGAGAAAATTATGTACACAAAGGAAGAATTGTACGAACGGTACAACCATAAAGAACTTGCTCCTGTAAAATGGTATCGTCTTCCGCTGTATCTTTATCAGATGCTTGCAAAACATTTTTGCTATCTATTTTTTGGACTTGGGAGCGTGGTTTTAGCGCTCTTGGTTTTTCCGTGGATTCGGGTTTTTGTGCATCCCAAAGAAAAATTTCAGGTCGAGGCACGGAAATTTGTGTCGGCTTCGTTCAGAATGTTTTCAAATGTTATGAAGGGGCTTGGCGTGCTTAATCTAAAGGCTGGCGACAAATCAAGGTGGAGGAACATTCACGGAAAGGTGATAGTCGCAAATCATCCTTCGGTGTTGGACTTTGTGTTCATAATGTCGCTTGTTCCTAATGCGAATTGCATAGTTCGCAGCGGACTTGCTAAAACTGTAATTGGGGGAGTAATTCGGCAGTGCTACATTGTAAATTCTCTTGATTTTGAGGAGCTTTGCCGACTTTGCAAAGAAACCATCGACAAGGGAAATAATGTCATAATATTTCCGGAAGGAACAAGAACCCCACGCCACGGAAAAAATCCGTTCAAAAAAGGTGCGGCACGCATCGCCTATTATTCAAAATGCGACATTCTTCCGGTTCTTGTGGGCGGAAACGACAAATACGGACTCGGAAAGCACGATCCGTGGTTTTCTTACAACCATCAGGAAGTGTACAAATACGATTTTCAAATGCTTCCTGAAATCAAGATTTCCGATTATAAAGACTGCTCTGAAACGATTGCCGCAAAACGTATTACTGAAAAAATCGAAGAAGTGCTTTTGTCTGCGGTAAAAAAGAACGATGAAATTTATGTTACGAACAGGGATAAAACCGAGGACTGTTTTTTATCGGATCGGAAGCAATTTCCGGCGGATTTTCTGTTCTCCTCTCATTCTGCATCGCTTTTTCCAAATCTCCTAAAAATTGGCAAAATCTAAAACCGCTTGCCTTCGGCGACGGACAAAGCGTTTCCTTAAAAGCACTAGAATTTTATTTTTCCATTAATTATAATGATTAAATCGCTGACGAGGAGAACATTTTTCTATGGAAAACCTTGACTTAAAGCGGGAGATTAAAGAGACAATCATCTCTTCGCTGCAACTGGAAGACATTACACCTGAGAATATTGTAGATTCCGAGCCTCTTTTTGGCGAGGGACTTGGGCTTGATTCAATCGATGCTCTTGAGTTGGGAGTTGGACTTAAAAAGAAGTTCGGTGTGAAATTTTCTTCAGAAAGCGCTGACAGCAAAAAGCATTTCGCATCGGTTGATGCGTTAGCTGAATATATTAGCCAAAACAGAGGGTAAAATGTCAAAAGACGAGATTTTTAACAAGCTAAAGGATATTCTTGTTTCAGAATTTGAGATTGAGGAAGGGGCGGTAACTCCTTCGGCGACATTGTTCGACGATTTGGAACTTGATTCAATCGATTCAATCGACTTGATTCAGAAAATGAAGGAATTCATGCCGGCTGATACCAAAATCGATCCTGCAATTTTCAAGACTGTAAAGAACATTCAAGACGTGGTGGACGCTCTTGTTCCTTACATGGCTTAGATTAAGGAAAATTCTTAAAGTTTTTTCCTATGTCATCATGGCGATGTATCCGCTGTTGGTGTTTACACTTCTTGTTGTGTTGCATCTTCCGATTCGGATATTGTCGCTTTGCGTGATTGCGCTCTCGGGCGCTTTTTTCTTGGGTATTACAGGAAAAGGAAAATCAAAGGATGGCGGAAAGCCTGAAAAAAAAGCGCTGGATTGGCGGCCTATGCTCAGTTCTGCGCTTTTTTTACTTGCGGGGCTTCTTTGTTTTATCTTTGATTCCGACAAGTTCCTGAAACTGTATTCGTTGGGCATAAGCCTTACGCTTCTTTTTGTGTTCGGTTCTACGCTTTTTTTTGAGCCGAATATGATTTTCCGCTTTGCCATGATGATGGACAAGCGGATTAAGGGTTCGTCCTACGAAAAAAATGTCGAAAAGTATGCAAAAAAAGTGACAATCGTTTGGTGTTGCTTTTTTGTTTTGAACGGAACGGCGGCGGGTTTTACCGCTCTTTATGATTTTGGAAGTCCTGAACTGAACGGGAAAATTTGGTCGATATACAACGGCGGAATTTCGTATGTTTTGATGGGGCTTATTTTTGCTGTGGAATTTTTGGTTCGAAAGAGGGTGGACAGGAAGATGATAAAATCTTATTCATTTACAAAATTTACTTCCGATTCAAGAAGTGATTCTCACGTCCTTTGCTACGAAGGTTCGTGGTCGGAAAAAAACTTCAAAACATGGAAAGATTTTTTGGAGGATTCCGCTAAGGTTCGTCGCTTTGTGATGGACAATGCTTCCGACGACTGGATTTTGCACTGTGAGGATTATTGGTATTTTCTTTGTTCTTTTGCTGCCCTTCTGCAATGTAAAAAACGCATTTTTTTGACACAGAACATTTCCGAAAGTTACATAAAGGAAATAAGAACTCAAGACTCCATTTTTTTGACGGATCAGGAAGTTCCGGAATCTGTGCCGATTGTGGATATCATCGAAAAATCTTCCGTGCCGTCGGATGAATTTGTGCGAAACACTCCTTCTATCGATTCTTCTTTGACTAGAATTTTGATGTTTACCTCGGGTTCTACCGGAAAGCCCAAGGCAGTTCTTCAGCGAATGAAGGAATTTGAAGAGGACAATGCGTTCATAATTTCCAAGTGGGGAAAGGAATTTGTAGAACGAAAACTTGTGACAACTGTGAGCCAGCACCACATTTATGGATTTTTGTTCGGCATTTCTCTTCCGTTTACGTTGGGTGTTCCTTTCCGGCGGAAACGGATTACAGTTCCTGAAGAATTCGAAACTCTTGCGGATGAAAAATACATGATAATTGCGACTCCCGCTTTTCTAAAACGGACGGTTGAGATTGAGGACAGGCTTTCTTTGAAAAATCCGTGGATTTTTTCGAGCGGCGGAGCTTGTTCGGAAGAACTTGCAAAAAAGACAGAGAAAGTTTTTGGCTTCTGTCCGCTTGAGGTATACGGTTCTACGGAAACGAGCGGAATTGCGTATCGGCAGCAGTCCAAAAATGGACTTAGGTTCACGCCTTTCGACAATGCCAAAATTTGGATTGGCGATGACGGATGCCTTAGAATTGTAAGTCCGTACATAAAAAATCCCGAAGGATTTGCGACGGCGGATTTGGCGGAGATTTTCCCGGATGGTTCGTTCATTCTGAAAGGGCGGGCAGATTCTATTGTCAAAATCGAGGAAAAACGCATAAGCCTTACCGAAGTCGAGTCCCGCATTATGCAGAGCGGTCTTGTTCAGGATGTGAAGGTTATTGCGCTTCAAAACGATGTACGCCAATATCTTGCGGCTGCGGTGGTCCTTAATTCTGACGGAAAGAAAAAGTTCGAGGGAATGGAAAAATTCCTTATCAATAGATATTTTCACGATTTTTTGCTACAGTTCTTTGAAAACATCGTGATTCCCAAGCGATGGAGATTTCCCGATGCGATTCCTGTGGATGTGCAGGGGAAAAAGCATAAGGCAGAAATCGAGGCGATGTTCGCTTCGGATGGAGAAAAATAATGACACAGAATTTGCACGGCATTGTAGATGAAAAAATCGTGGAAAAAAAAGAAAATTCTGTTTCCTTGGAATTTTCGATTCCTGAGTCCAGCGATTTTTTTGACGGTCATTTTCCCGAATTCAAACTTCTGCCTGCGGTGGCGCAATTCGAAGTAGTAACCAGATTTTCAAGAAAATATTTTAATACGCAACGCTACGTTCCTGCCATAAAACGAATAAAATTTTCCAATCCCATAAGACCGGACACGAATGTCCATCTTGACCTTGAGTATAGGGCTGAAAAAAGTTCTGTGAACTTTTCCATGCAGGATGCCGATATCGAGGGCAAGGTCTATTCTTCGGGGAGTTTTTCTGTGATTCCGGAATGAAATACGGTTTTGTTGTTCCTGTCTACAATCATGGTTCTACTCTTGAAGGCGTTGTAAAAAATCTGGAAAAATACGGATTTCCGATAATCGTTATTGATGACGGAAACGACACAGAAAATGCTGCTTATATTGAGCGTGTGGCAGAAAAATACAGCCTTGTTCACGTTGTTCGGCACAAGAAAAACATGGGAAAGGGAATTGCGATGCGCTCCGGAATACTGAAGGCGGCAGTGATGGAGCTTACCCATGTTCTTCAGATTGATTCCGACGGGCAGCACGACGCAGATAGGGTGCAGCATTTTCTTGAAAAATCAATGGAAAATCCTGATGCAGTGATATGCGGATTTCCTGAATACGATGAGTCCGCCCCAAAAGAAAGGGTGAACGGCAGGAAAATCGCCAACGCATGGATTCATTTTGTGACGCTTTCAGGTGCGATAAAAGATGCGCTGATTGGATTTAGGGTTTATCCTGTAGAGCCTTGCCTAAAACTTATACGGCGGCATACATTAGTTGACCCACGGATGGGCTTTGATGTAGACATTTTGGTGCATCTTTATTGGCTTGGAGTTCCGGTGGTTTCCGAGTCGGTGAAAGTCAGCTACCCAAAAGACGGCATTTCAAATTTCAGGATTGTTCGGGACAATATTCGTATTTCGTTTGTATATATGCGTCTGTGTATCGGAATGTTTTTTAGAATTCCCAAACTGATTTTTCTGAATCTCCGGAGACGGAAAAATGTCTAAAAAACCGGACCTAAAACCCTCTGCGGAAGAACTTGCTCATTGGGCTGACCAAAAAGAAGTCATAAAATCAAACAAGGCGTTGAAATTCGTCCTTTTTCTTTTTTCTATAATGCCCCGCTGGCTTGTGCATCTTATCGCCGTTCCTGTCGGGCTTTTCTATTATATTTTTTCAAGACGAGCAAGAATTGCCTGCGTTACATATCAACGTCAGATGAAAAAGTTCACGAACGGGCGGATTCCTTTGATGGTCAATCCGTGCAGGCAGATAATCTCTTTCAGCATTTGCCTTTTGGAAAAAATGGAAGGCTGGCTTGGAAAAGTAAAATACGAAACGCTCATAACCCATGATGACGACATCGGTTCTTTGATAAAAAATCTGGAAGAAGGGATCGGGGCGATTTTAATAGGCTCGCACCTTGGGAACATCGAACTTTTGCGAAGCCTTTGCAGTTTTGGAAGAACCGGCGTAAATCAGAACGTTCCCGTTACGGTCATAATGGAACTGAAGTCAACGGAACAGTTCAACAAAACAATCGCCGAGATAAATCCAAAAGTCGAATTCAATGTAATCGACCCTTCCGACATTACGCCCGAAACGATAATCCTTTTGCAGGAAAAACTGGAGCAGGGCGGACTTGTCGTTTTTGCCGCAGACAGAACCAGTTCACGGGCGCGAAATCGTTGCATAAGAAGACCGTTTTTGGGAAAGGCTGCGGATTTTCCTTATGGGGTGTTTCTTTTGGCGGCTCTTTTGAAAGTTCCGACTTATTATGTCTTTGGATTAAGGACAAAGAGCATCGCCCTGTTTCCCAGGAACAATATGTTCGTTGAAAAATCAAAAATTTCATTCGACTGCACACGGACGCAAAGGGAAGAGCGAATCGGCGAACTTTGCACGGAATTCGTAAACGTTCTTGAAAAATATGCGCTCCGTTTTCCGTACCAGTGGTATAACTTTTACAATTTTTGGCGATTGGAAGAGCCGCCGCAAAATCAGGAAAAATAATCCGTTCGGAATCCTTAAAAAAATCCCTTGAAAGAAAACGGACTGCGTTTTTAGAATTTTATTTACTTTTGCACGACATCAGTTTTTGAAATCATGTCGCCGAGCCTGCTTTTTGCAAACAAAAAAATTATAATTTCAACCCAGGTAAAAATAAGCGGTACATTTCTAAGAAATCTTTTTCCGATTGGGGCAGGCTCTTTCGTTTCCGCATCGATGATTTTTAATTTCATCACCATTTTTCCGATGCTGCCCGATTTCGGCAAATCTCGCAAAATCAAATACAAATATGCAAACGAAGTCGAAAATATCGCTCGTAAAATTATATTGTCTGGTGGATTTTGTCGCATAAGCGGGATAATTATAAAAAACAAAAACAGAACATTATTTATCAATGCGGAAATAAAAAAATCAATGAAAAAGGCTGCGATTCTTCTAAGGTTCATTTTTGCTCCTTTTGCCGCTAGATTTACGGAAAACTCGATTTTACTTATAACAAATTTCCCGTTAAAAAGCCAGCGGACGGGGAGCGAGTTATACCCTTTACGTATAATTTTGCCCGTCCGCCGCCCGCAGTCCTTTTGAATCCCAATTTGTTCATATATTTTAACTCTTTAGGAAAGCTGTATGTGGTATTTATAAAAGTAGAGAAATTCGACCTAGTAGTAAAACCTTGCATAAAAAGCACTCAAGTGTTCCGCCGAATCCTGCGGCTTGATTTTTTTATGCATGAAGGTTATAAGATATGAAAGCGAGTTTGTTTTCAAACGGAAATGTGCTTGCTTTACGAGCCGCTTTTGAACCGTTTTAAGGGATATCTTCAAAATGAAAAAAAGATTTTTTCTTCTTCCTGTTTTTTTGATGGGATTTTTTGCTTTTTCTCAGGATTTGACTTTTAGTTCCGTGTGCAAATCTCTTTCTGTGCATCCGAACATGACGGGAAATTTTTTGCAGGAAAAAACAATCTCTTCGATTAACAGAACGTTGCGGTCGTCCGGAGTTTTTATTTTTTCGCCTATGGGAATTGTCTGGAAAACCGAAAAACCGTTTCCTTCCGTGATGGCGGTAGGTTCTGCAAGCGTCGTTCAGATTATACCGGACGGCAGAAAAATCGTTACGGACGCTTCGCAAAATCAGATTTTTACAGGTATTTCCAAAAGTATTTCTGCGATGTTCTGCGGCGACGAAAAATCTATTTTGGAAAATTTTACGCACGATTTTTCTTCAAGCGGCGACGGCTGGACTTTGCTTTTGTCGCCAAAAGACAGTTCCGTAAAATCGGTTATATCTTCGATTGACGTTTCGGGGAAAATGCAGGGCAATGAAACTTTTATACAGGAAATCCTGATTACGGAAGTTTCCGGCGATACCGTAAAATACGTTTTTTCAAACCAGCGATTTCCAAAGGAACTTAGCAAAGATGAAGAATCTTACTTCGCTTTCTGACAAATCTTTTTTTAAAATCTGGATTTTTTATCATATTTTTGTCTTGCTGATTTTTTTGCTCGTGTTTTTTTTGAGCGGAATGAAGATAAAAATCGACACCGACCTTTTTAACATGATTCCAAAACCTGCGATGGAAGATGCGATTTCCGTCGTTGATGAAAAACTTACAAAAAATCTTTCCGGGAATATGTTCATTTTGGTTTCCAACGAAGATTTTGACAAGGCAAAGGAAGCCGCGACCGCTCTGTACGAAAAAATCGCGGTATCGCCGAAATTTGAAAAAGTCGTTCTTTTCAGGGATATGTCGGAAATCGGCGAGGTCATGAAATTTGTGCAGCAAAACAGGATCAATCTTCTTGGCGATGAAACCGTGTCGTTTCTTGAAAGCGATGGAGGACCGTTGTCATTTAGCCAAAATTCCTTGAGCCGAGCGTACGGGGCTTTCACGATGATGAACCTTTCTTCCCTTTCCGAAGATCCGTTTATGCTTGGCGAAGCGGCTCTTGAAAACTATCTTTTGTATCTTCAGTCTTCGGGAACTTCCATGGCTCTGAAAGACGGCGTACTTAGTGCACATGAACTTCCATATGGAATAAGCGGCGTGGATTCTCCTAGATGGTACGTCATGATTCAGGCAAGGCTCAGCAACGAAGGCGGCGCGCTTGCAAGCAGAACCAACGGCGTGGCGCTTGTGCATAAATTTTCTGAAGAACTCGAAACGGGCGGAACTCGTTTTATTTTTTCCGGAACGCCTTTTCATAGTTACAAGGCGTCTTCCAACGCATCAAAGGAAATCGGGATAATCTCGACGGTTTCGCTTCTTGCCGTTCTTGCGATTTTGCTTTTTGTGTTCAGGTCTCCAACTCCGATATTGATGTCATTTTTTTCAATCGGGATTTCTGTTTTGACGGCTTTCATGTCAACGATTTGCGTTTTCGGAAAAATGCATGTTCTTACTTTGGTCTTCGGAACTTCCCTGATTGGAAGTTGCATAGATTACAGCCTGCATTATTTTATAAACTGGAAAGGAAACGCCGCCTTGAATTCCGGACGAGAAATAAGAAGTCGTCTTTTCAGAGGATTTGGGCTTTCCATGCTTTCGACCGCAATGTGTTATCTTGCGCTGCTTTTTGCTCCGTTCGGACTTTTGAAACAGATGGCTGTTTTTTCTGCGGCTGGGATTTTCAGTACATTTCTTACGGCTGTCTGCATTTATCCGCTCATAAAAATTCCTGAAGGCGAAAGGGAAATTCCTTTGCTTTCGCTTTTCAAAAATCCTTTAAAAGCGAAAGGAAAAATGTTTTCGTCTTTTGGAATAGTTTTTTTGTTCGCTTTTTGCATTTCCGTATTTATTTTTACAAGTTTTGGAAAACAAACTGAAAAATGTCTTAATGGAATTAGTGAAAAATTGATTTTAACTCTTGATGATATTAAACAAAGGCTTCCAGCTGGTTTCATGGGAACACTTGGTTCATGGGCTAGAATGGTAAAAGATTTAAATACAGCTAAAATGAGAGGAATTGCTAGAAAGATTGGGATTGATGAAAAAGAATTAAGCAAACTATTTGATTTATCAAACAAATACATGTCTTGGG
>CALHVG010000069.1 GCA_938039145.1 uncultured Treponema sp. | reverse complement strand
AGAATTCTAACAGCCTAATAAGAACGGCAGACGGAACCTTCCGCTCACTTCGAAAAATACTTCTTCTTTCTTTAAGCCCCCCATGAACACATTTTTTCCGAAAGCTTTACAAAATCGGTCGTCGTTCCCTTATCAAGGAACGACTGCTTATTGTATGCGGTAAGTCGGGCTTCCCTGCTAAGGGAATCGGGCGTTACCGCAAGCGGTAAGCCCCGCTTACTGCATAGGGTAAGTCGGACTTACCGCATAGGGTAAGTCACACTTACCGCATAGGGTAAGTCAGGCTTACCGCATAGGGTAACTCGGACTTACCTTGTAAGGTGCGGATGTCGTAGTACATAAACTACGACAGGCGTAGACCGTAATCTACGTCGGACGTAGTAAGTAATCTTCGGCACTCGAAGCATCGAAGGCCGGCGGGGTGGAACCGAGTTCCCTCTTAAGTAATAAAACTGTGAATAAAAACAATGTTTAAGGAGACTTTAATGGAACAAACAAAACGTTTTTCTTTGCGCAACAAACTGATGATTATATTCGGACTGCTTATTCTTTTTTCTTGTACAATACTGGGCGTTTTAGCAGTGCGAACCGCGCGCAAGGCGGTAACGGAAAAAGTCAAAGAACACTTAATAGACAAAGCCGGCGACACGGCGGAAATTATTGACGGGCGCGTTACAGCCTTTTTTCAATTTTTGGAAGGGCTTGCCCGTATGCCTGTTCTTATTGACCAATCCGTATCGAATGATGAAAAAGCAGACGTATTGCAAAAAGAGGTTGCGCTTAATGCGGATATTGAGCAGCTGAACTTATACAGCACTTCGGGCACACGTACTACTAAAGACGGAAGTTCCATATCGGTAAGTGACCGCGAATGGTTTAAAACTGCCGTAAGCGGTAAACGTTTTATTTCAGAGCCGATTTTATCACGTTCTCTTAATATATTGGTTCTTATATTTGCCATTCCCGTATACGATGAAAACCGGAATATCATAGATGTATTGAATTGCGTGGTTAAGGCGGAATACCTTTCAAATATGATTACGGATATTGTGGTCGGTAAAACAGGCATCTGCTACATATTGGGAACAAGCGGAACAACCATCGCCGACAGAGATATATCATTGGTTCAAAACAGTGTAAATATCAGCGAAGAAGCAAAAACAAATAAGAGTTTGGCGTCCCTTGCCGCCTTTGAAACAATGACGCTTAAAATAGCCGAGCCTTCTGTCGGCTTTTACAAGTACAAGGGTGTAAAGAAAATAGCGTCCTTTGCTAAAATGGAAACCACCGGCTGGACGGTTATTATTAATGCCCCCATCAACGAGTTCATGGGTACGGTTCATACATTGCGGCTTTCTATGCTCGGTATAGGCGCTATTATTTTAGTTGTTGCGCTGGTCATACTCTTCTTTGTTGCCCTGGCAATGGTAAAGCCCGTAAATGTTGTGGTCGGTGCGCTTAAAGACATTGCTCAAGGCGAAGGCGATTTGACGGTGCGCCTTCCCGTTACGGGCAACGACGAAGTTACAGACCTTTCCGAATACTTCAACGAGACTATTGCGAAGATAGGTTCGTCTATAAGCTCGGTCGGCAAAAGCTCGAACGTTATGCAGTCAATAGGCGACGAGCTTTCGAGCAACATGACGGAAACGGCAAGCGCTATCAATGAAATATCCGCCAACATTGACGGCGTAAAACAGCAGGCAATGAATCAAGCGGCGAGTGTTACCCAAACTTCCAGCACGGTTGAGGAAATCATTCGCACAATCGAGCAGCTGAACGGCAGCATTGAAACGCAGGCGGCAAGTGTAACTCAGTCGTCGGCAAGCATTGAAGAAATGGTCGCCAATATTGCTTCGATTACTCAATCGCTTGAAAAGAGCGACAACATGGTAAAAATGCTTTCAACCGCCACCTCCGAAGGTAAAACTACGCTCATCACGTCAAACACCGTAACGCAGAAAATCGCCGATGAATCAGGCGGTTTGATTGAGGCTTCAAGCGTGATACAAAATATTGCGTCGCAAACTAACCTCTTGGCAATGAACGCCGCCATCGAAGCAGCTCACGCAGGCGAATCGGGAAAAGGATTTGCAGTCGTTGCCGACGAAATCAGAAAGTTGGCGGAGGAATCTTCAGTACAGGGAAAGACGATAACCGACACGCTAAAAAACCTTAGCGACGATATCCGTGGTCTTGCGGAAAGCTCAAAAATCGTGGAAGAAAAGTTTAACGCCATCTTCCAACTTGCAGAAAACGTGCGAGGCATGAGTGCCGAACTGACCTCAGCGATGCGTGAGCAGGAAAACGGCAGCCGTGAAGTATTGGCAGCGATAAAAAACATCAATTCGGTTACTGTTGAAGTAAAGAACGGCTCGGAAGAAATGTTGATTGGCGGCAAGGGAGTGGCTTCGGAAATGCAAAAACTTGACAGCTTGACGGCGGTCATCAAGGATTCGATGAACGAGATGAGTGCCGGGGTGTCGCAGATAAACAACGCCGTAAACGAAGTGAACGAGCTTGCGATGAAGAACAAGCAGAGCATTGAAGGACTTGCAGGGGAAGTGGGGAAGTTTAAAGTCTGAACGAACAGTTTCTCCTCCGCCGGCTGTTCGTCTTCCGACATCTCATTTGTGCAGATGGATTATCCTTTGGTTTTCGCTTCCCCGGAACTGCAGCATCAGGTTTTTCTTTTCCTTGATGAAAGGGCCGTCCACAAGAACGTCTATGCATGAAAGCATTCTTTCTGTGTATTCGGTATGTTTTCTTTGTCCTTTTTGGAGGTCTTTTTCTAGCACGTAGCCTGTCCAGCACCAGATGTCTTTTTGCGGATATGTTTTCTTGATTCTCTCAAGGAATGGAGCGAGCGTTTTTTGGTTTTCTTCTTCGAACGGTTCTCCGCCTAAAAGTGAAAAACCTTGTATGTGTGCCGGGGAAAGCGCATTTATTATGAAATCTTCCGTTTCTTCGGTGAACTCTTCGCCGTAGTCAAAGCTCCATGTCTTTGGCTGAAAACATCCCGGACAGGCGTTTCTGCAGCCGCTTACAAAAAGGCTTACCCGAACGCCTTCTCCGTTTGCCACATCAACAGTTTTTATATTTCCGTAATACATTTTCTTTTCCGAATAGAATGTGCGTAAAGAGAAGTCGCAAGCCAATTTCAAAGGCGGAAAAAATTGCCGTTCGGGATTGGCTTGCACTTCTGTCGTCTGAATAGGATTCTAAAGGTGAAGAACTCGTTCCTTTATTTCCTGTGTACGTCCCTGATTCCAGTATTGGGTTCCGATGTATCCGCAGGTTCTTCGGGCTACGTTCATGGTTGTCTGGTCTGTGTTCTCGCATTGCGGGCATTTCCAGATCAGTTTTCCGTCGGAATCCTCTACGACCTGAATCTCTCCCACATAACCGCAAGCTTGGCAACAGTCGGATTTTGTGTTCAGTTCCGCATACATTATGTTGTCATAGATGTGTCTTAGTACAGCAAGGACAGCCGGTATGTTCTGCTCCATGTTCGGAACTTCCACGTAACTTACGGCACCGCCCGGAGAAAGTTTCTGGAACTGGCTTTCGAACGTCAGTTTGGTGAATGCGTCGATTTCTTCCGTAACGTGGACGTGGTAGCTGTTGGTTATGTAGTTTTTGTCGGTTACCTCCGGAATCTCTCCGAATCTTCGTTTAAGAGATTTTGCGAACTTGTACGTTGTGGACTCAAGCGGAGTTCCGTAAAGGCTGAATGCTATCGATGTTTCTTCTTTCCACTGGGCGCACTTGTCGTTCATGTGCTGCATGACGCTAAGCGCAAAAGGTGTTGCCTCCGGATCGGTGTGCGGTTTTCCTGTCATGTGGCGAACGCACTCGCTAAGTCCTGCATAGCCAAGTGAAATCGTTGAATATCCGTTGAAAAGAAGTTTGTCGATTTTTTCGCCCTTTGCAAGCCGAGCGAGCGCTCCGTTCTGCCAAAGAATCGGTGCGACATCTGAGGGCGTTCCCAAAAGTCTTTTGTGCCGGAGCATCAACGCGCGTCGGCACAGTTCAAGCCGTTCGTCGAATATTTTCCAGAACTTTTCCATGTTGCGCTCTGAAGAGCAAGCGACATCCACAAGATTTATCGTAACTACGCCCTGATTGAACCGTCCGTAGAACTTAGGCTTTCCGGTTTCGTCTCTGTAGACTGTAAGGAATGAACGGCATCCCATGCAAGGATAGCAGTTTTCTTCTTTTAGCTGGAACATCATCTTTTCGGAGATGTAGTCGGGGACAAGCCGTTTTGCGGTGCATTTTGCTGCAAGTTCGGTAAGATAATAATATTTTGAATCCGGTTCTATGTTGTCTTCTTCAAGCACGTAAATAAGTTTGGGGAAGGCGGGCGTTACCCAATAGCCTTTCTCGTTCTTTACGCCTTGTGTTCTTTGTTTCAGAACCTCTTCGATTATCAGCGCCAAATCCGCCTTTTCCTGCTCGTTTTTTGCTTCATTCAGGTACATGAATACCGTTACGAACGGGCTTTGACCGTTTGTGGTCATGAGCGTTACAACCTGATATTGGATTGTCTGAACTCCTCGTGTGATTTCGTCCGCAAGGCGTTTTTTCACGATTGTGTCGAACTGATCCTTAGTGAGTTTTACGCCGGTTTCTTCGATGTTTTGGTTCAACTCCTTTTCGAGTTTTTTTCTGCTGACTTCGACGAACGGCGCTAGGTGGCTGAGCGAAATCGACTGACCGCCGTACTGGCTTGAGGCGACTTGGGCGATGATTTGCGTCGCTATGTTGCAAGCGGTGGAAAACGAATGCGGCGTGTCGATTTTTGTTCCGCTGATTACAGTTCCGTTTTGCAGCATGTCGTCTAGATTCACAAGGTCGCAATTGTGCATATGCTGGGCAAAATAGTCCGCATCATGGAAATGAATAAGCCCTTCATCGTGAGCCTGAACTATGTCCTTGTCCAAAAGGAATCTTTTTGTTATGTCCTTTGAAACTTCGCCTGCCATATAGTCGCGTTGAACGGAAACCACGGTGGAATTCTTGTTTGAATTCTCCTGCTTTACTTCTTCATTTGCGCATTCAAGAAGAGAAAGAATCTGCTTGTCCGTGGAATTCGCCTTTCGCATAAGCTCGTGGCGGTATCGGTACGTGATATAGGCTTTTGCAAGCTCGAACGCACCGATTCTCATAAGTTCCGTTTCCACAAGATCCTGAATCGCTTCCACGTTCATCTGAACCTTGCTGTGCATGCAGCGTTCAGCCACTTTTGATGCGACCGCACTTATGTATTCGGGAGAAAGCCTGTCGCTGTCATTGATGGCGTTGTTCGCCTTTGTTATTGCCGTCTCGATTTTTCTGATGTCGAATATGGCTTCCTCGCCATTTCTTTTGATGATTTTCAATTTTCCCACCTCTTTTATTTTAATTCTATGATTTTCATACAAATATACCGCAAAGGCAGATATCCGTACGTTCTGTTAGAATCGCTAAAAAAGACGCTATATATAGCGTCTTTGTGTTTTTGACTATACTACGAATAGCGTTACGCGTCAACAATAAGCGCAACGGTTTTTTTATGAATTTTAGAAAAATTTTAGAATGTCGGTTTTATGCGGACGGGAAAAAATCCTTTATATGGAAGAAGCGTTTTTGCTTTTTATTGAACGAATCTAAAATTAATTTTCTGATTTGTATATTTATGTTTGGCAAGTGTATGTGCTATAATCCGCTCCATGAATGAGAACAATACTTTGAATGTAGAAAAAAACGCTCTTGGAATAGGCGACAAGGCTGCGCTCGTAACGATTTTAGGTCGTCCGTCCGCCGGAAAATCCACGTTTTGGAATACGGCTTGCCGCGAGCCTGTGTCCATCGTTTCTCCCGTGCCGCAGACAACCAGAAATGCCATCCGGGGAATCGTGAACACTTCCTTTGGGCAGCTGGTGTTTGTTGATACTCCGGGCTACCACGATTCGGAAAAAAAACTGAATCTCCGGTTGAAATCCGTTACGGAAGAACAGCTGGATGGTGCGGATTGCGTTCTGTACATTCTTGACACAACCAGAAGTCCGGGTGACGAAGAAAAACTGAATATTTCGCTGGCTAAAAAATATGCGGACCGGCTTGTGGTCGCATTGAACAAAATCGATGCAAAAGGTGCAAAAGCCGCGGATACAAAAGCGTTCGTGATGGAAAACATTTCCTCGCTTCCTGAGGAGAGAATTTTTGAAATGTCCGCTAAAAACGACGAAGGCATAGACGACGTTCTTAAAGCGTTATACAAGATTGCGCCTGTTCATCCGCCTTTGTACGATGAAGATATGTACACAGACCAAAATATAGAATTCCGAATCTCTGAAATAATTCGGGGCGAGGCGATAAACAGACTTTCGCAGGAATTGCCCCATTGTCTTTATGTGAATGTCGCAGATTTGGAAAAGCGCGGCGAAAACGGCAAGATTTGGGTGCGCGCGTTTTTGTGCGTGGAGCGAGAAAGCCAAAAATGCATAGCCATAGGAAAAGGCGCTTCCATGATAAAAGAAATTCGGCTTGCTTCGATGGAGAAGATACGGGATGTCTTTCCGTTCAAAGTGGAACTTGATTTGCAGGTAAAAGTAGACAAAAACTGGCGGCAGCACGACAACACGCTGAACAGACTTATATAAGGGGGCGGACATTTTAACTTATACTTAATCCGGTAATTGGTTGTATATCCGCCCCAAGTTTGCTGATGGCAAACTTGTAAAACTGGGCTGTTCATCTTGTGGTGGGACATTTTTACGTATACTTAATACGGTAATTGGTTGTATGTCCGCCCCACGAATCGAGCGAAACGCTCGATTCGTGCAAGATGTGTTGTTCATCTTGTTGGGGACATTTTAACTTATACTTAATCCAATAATTTGTCGTATGTCCGCCCCGAGTTTGCCTATGGCAAACTTGCAAAACTAGGCTGTTCATCTTGTGGAAGGGAAATTTTGACGCATACTAAATCTGATAATTGGTTGTATGTCCGCCCCAAGTTTGCCGATGGCAAACTTGTAAAACTGGGCTGTTCATCTTGTGGAAGGACATTTTGACGCATACTTAATCCGGTGACTGGTCGAGTGTGCGCCCTGGATCAGTAAAAACTGACCGTCTCATTAAAACAAGTTTTGTGTACAAAACTTGAGGGCGAAGCACGAAGCGTAATATCTGAACAAATAGATAACCGCTTCGCCCTGGATAACTAAAAACTGACCGTCCCATTAAAACAAGTTTTGTATACAAAACTAGAAGGCGAAGCACTAAGCGTAATAATCTGAACATAATAATAATTGCTTCGCCCAAGATAAATAAAAATCGTCCATCCCGTTAAAACAAGTTTTGTGTACAAAACTTGAGGGCGAAGCACTCCGCGTAACAATCTGAACAAATCGATAATTGCTTCGCCCAATGACATTTTTTCGATTTTTGTAAATTTATGCAAAAAAGTTACTATTTGTCCGGAATTTTCATAATTTATGCATTTTATGAAAATCTGCCCTTTCCTCTTGGGCTTTTTTGGTGGTAACTATGCCAAAATCCGCTAAATATAGCGTTTTTTCGATTTTCCTATTGTTGTAATTCAATTTTTTTTGGAGTATTATTTAACCAGCTAGAGATAAACTAATTAAACGAGAGGTGCAAATATGACCCAGAGAGAAGAATGGAACGGCTTTGAAGGTCGTTCATGGAAAGAAGAAGTCAATGTTCGCGACTTCATCCAGAACAATTACACTGCCTACGAAGGTGATAGTTCCTTCCTTGCAGGTCCAACAAAAGCGACGGAAAAACTTTTTGCGGAACTTCAGAAACTCCAGAAGGCAGAGCACAACAAGGTTTCCCACGGATTGGACGGAAAAGACCGTTCCGGTGTTCTTGAACTCGACACCGACATCGTTACAGGTCTTACCTCTCACGAGGCAGGCTACATCTGTCCGGAAGGAAAGGAACTTGAAAAGGTCGTTGGACTTCAGACCGACAAGCCTTTGAAGAGAGCGTTCATGCCTTACGGCGGAATCAACATGGCTGAACAGGCTTTGGAAATGTACGGATACAAACCGAATCCGGAACTCCACAAGATTTTCACGGAATATCACAAGACGCACAATCAGGGAGTCTTCGACATATACACGGCTGAACACAGAGCTGTTCGTTCCGCACATATTCTTACGGGGCTTCCCGACACTTACGGTAGAGGACGAATCGTTGGAGATTACCGACGTGTCGCTCTTTACGGAATCGATTTCCTTATCAAGGAAAAGCAGAAGGATCATGCGAACGTAGGCGACGGAGTGATGACCGAAGAAGTCTGCCGTCTCCGTGAGGAAGTTGCGGATCAGATTAAGGCTCTCAAGGGCTTGAAAGAAATGGCTAAAATCTACGGCTTCGACATTTCTCAGCCTGCGAAGAATGCAAGAGAAGCGTTCCAGTGGCTTTACTTCGGCTACCTTGGTGCGGTAAAGACGCAGAACGGAGCCGCGATGTCCGTGGGTCGAGTTTCAACATTCCTTGACATTTACATCGAACGAGATATGAAAAACGGAACTCTCACCGAGGAAGAGGCACAGGAACTTGTCGACCACATTGTAATGAAGTTCCGCATGGTTCGATTTGCCCGCGTGGAATCTTACAACCAGCTTTTCTCAGGCGATCCGATTTGGGCTACACTTGAACTTGCAGGTCTCGGTCAGGACGGTCGCTCTATGGTTACAAAGAACGACTTCCGCTTCCTTCACACATTGGAGAACATGGGACCTTCACCGGAGCCGAATATCACTGTTCTTTACTCAAAGAGGCTTCCTGAGAACTTCAGACGATACGCTTCAAAGATTTCTATAGACACATCTTCTATCCAGTATGAGAACGATGAGGTAATGAGACCGGTTTGGGGCGATGATTATTCTATCTGCTGTTGCGTATCTGCGACACAGACCGGAAAAGAAATGCAGTTCTTCGGAGCGCGCGCAAACCTTGCAAAAGCTTTGCTCTATGCTTTCAACGGCGGAAAAGACGAATGTTTGAAAAAAGGTCTTCAGATTGGACCGGAATATGCGCCAATCACTGCGGACGTAATCGATGCTTCGAATTATCCTGAGGTCATGCGAAAGTATACGGCTATGCTCGAATGGCTTGCCGGTGTTTACGTGAATGTGCTGAACGCAATTCACTATATGCACGACAAATATTACTACGAAGCCGAGGAACTTGCGCTCGAAGATACAAACGTAAAGCGCACCTTTGCTACCGGTATCGCAGGATTCTCTCATGTGGTCGATTCTCTTTGCGCAATGAAATATGCAAAGGTTCGTGTAAACCGCGAGACTGTTGAGGTTAAAGACAAAGCCGGAAACGTTATCGATACGGTTACGCTTGTAAAGGACTTCACGGTTGAAGGCGACTATCCTCGCTACGGACAGGATGATGACAGAGCGGATACCATCGCTGTTGAACTTCTTAAAATGTTCATGACGATGATAAGGAAGCACCGTACATATCGAAATGCGGAGCCTACCACGTCCATTCTTACAATCACATCAAATGTGGTATACGGAAAGGCTACTGGTGCGCTTCCGAACGGTCGCCCTGCAGGAGCTCCGTTCTCGCCGGGTGCAAACCCATCTTACGGTGCAGAAACGAAGGGTCTTATAAAGTCCTTGAATTCCGTTGCGAAACTTCCTTACGAGTACGCTTTGGACGGAATTTCCAACACCCAGACGATAAATCCGAGTGCTCTTGGTCATAACGAGGATGAAAGGATCGAAAATCTTGTGAACGTGCTTGACGGTTACTTTGATATAGATTCCGATTCCGGCCATGTCGGAGCGCATCACCTGAACGTAAACGTGTTCGGCGTGGAAAAACTCAGGGATTGTCAGGCACATCCCGAGAAACCCGAATATGCAAACTTCACTGTTCGCGTTTCAGGCTATGCAGTTCGCTTCATAAACCTTACAAAAGAACAGCAGGACGACGTTATCGCCCGAACCTGCCACGCTTCTCTGTAAGACTTGTGATTTAGTAAATCGGTAAAACGGAACGCCCTTCGCTAAGCGGAGGGCGTTTTTTATGTGAGGATTGCAAGCCGGTGAAAAATATGGATAGAAGCGAGATATTTTTCACAATAAAGCGGGAGTGTTTTAAAAACGATTACTTTTTCGACAGCCCCATGAAATAAAGGCTTATAGCAAAAAAACTTCCCTCGAAAGAGATGCAATAAGATTGTTCAAGTCCATTGCATCATGCTTAAGAGGGAAAGTAAATGACAATCACAGGCGATTTTGAGTTACTGCCTTTTTTCCCACCGGTAATCGTTATATGTATATTTTAAGTACTCTGCATTTGCTGCAGGATTGGTAACGTTTACACTTGCCCATGTGGAAGAGTCGTAATGTTGTTTAACATACCAGGAGTTTGTGTCTGCAAAAATTACGTTAGTCAGTTCGGAACAGTCGCTAAAGGCACTGTTTCCAATACTTTTTACGCTTGCAGACAGCGTAATTTCTTTAAGTGAAGAACACCCATAAAATACTTCATCTTCGATTGTCGTTAGTCCATCTGGAAGGGAAATGGTTTCAATATTTTTACACCACTTAAAGGCTCTTTTTCCAATACTTTTTACCGTTGACGGAAGTACTATTTTTTTTGCAGAACCACTGCCAATATTTTCAATTTTTACAACATTATTACCGTAAATTGTTTTAGGAATATACAAAGTATCGGAATTTCTCTGACTATAACCCACTTCACAAAGACTTACGGATTGTTTATCGATATATTTGAACGTATAAATTCCGCATGTATATTCTTTGTTTGTATCAAATCCACAAGCAACAAAGATAAAAATTAAGGGTATAAAAATATAAATCTTGTTTTTCATGACGTTTTCTCCTTTATTGTAGACCATAAACATTTGCAATATTTACCTGTATACCGAAGCTGGATGTATGCCGTATAAAAGGGGCGTCAATAGTGGGTGCGGGACGGTATTCTGCATAAAACATAAAGCGATCTCCAATCGGAAATTCCAAATTAATAGGAATGCCTATTTCAAACTTAAGGTTTGCATAACCATTAGCAGCAGGGTGATCGAGATTCTGATTTGTTTCCCATTGACAAGTTAGAGCAAGGCCTATATGAAATGCAATAGTTTTAAATGCTGCGCCTATTTGAAACACTACTGGCGAAAAGTCATTGTATATCAATTCTTCGGCTTCAAATTTTTTGTATGCAAATCTGTACTCGGTTCTTAATTTGATTTGAAACCAATCAAGACGAAATCGCGCAGCGTTTAATCCTACGGTAAAGCCGTGGGCATTAAATGTTGCAATATCTCCTCCTGCAAAATGTGAAAAACCATACGCTGTGTACATTCCAAACGAATACCACGGATATTCCGCCCTCTTTGTGCCGCCGTAACCTTCAGTTGGAGTAGCACTTGCCTTGTCATCCGCATCTGTGTGCGCATCTTCCCGCTCTGACAGCAATGCGTTTATGTGCTCCAAGTTGCTTTTCGCTTCTTTGCTGCCGCCTGCAACAGCTTTTTCATACCAATGTTTAGCTGCATGAGAGTCTACATCTTCTTCGCCTTTACCGTATTGATAAAATCTGCCGAGCGCATTCATGGAATCCGCATTACCATTTGCTGCTGCCTTTTGATACCATTCAAAGGCGGCTTTCTCGTCCGTTTTAACGCCGTATCCGTTTTCATAGCAATGCCCTACAGCATATTGCGCACCGCTTTCACCGGCATTTGCCGCAATACTGTAATATTCAAAGGCGCGCGCTTCATCTTTTCGGGTGCTGTCGCTACCATAAAAGTAACGCTTCCCCAGTTCATAGCACACGCGCCGTTGGTCGGAAGACAGATAGGTCAGCTTCCATGTTTCAGCCATTCCTGTTTTTATTACCGTGTCAAGACTTTCTCTTTTGTCGTCGGCATACTTCACTTTGATTTTATGAATGCCGCTTGACAGTTCAAACCGCTCTTGCGAAAAACCGTTTAAATCTTTTATGCGAGTGCCGTCCACAAAAACGGAACAGGGCGTATACACCGAGATATCCAAAAATCCGGTTAATGTTTTTGCCAAAACACCCGCGTCCGTTTTTCCTGCAAGATATATTTGTTCGACTAATTGACTGTATTCGCCCGTATGCTGTTCGTCGTTTGTTTTCCGAAGGACATCGCGCCGGACTTTTTTTAATACGTTTTCTATGCTCGTATCTTTTTCGGTAATGTGTTTGGTCAATATCGGGGTAAAAACGCCGTCTTTTGCCGTGTGTCCGGAGTCAGCAGAATAAACGATAATTGAATTAATGGGGCGTTTGGTAATGGCCGCAAGTCCCCGCGTATTTGCCGCACCGCGAGATTCCGATTGAAACGGATTGTTCCGGCATGAATCAAGAACGACGATATTTGCGTCGCCAACCATACTATCCATTACTTCATCGACATTGATGCAGCGGTAACGGACTTTGCTTTGAGTTTCAATTTTCTCGTTTGCAGGAATGAGATAATTGATTCCGCCCACTTGCAGCGCGTGCCCGCCATAATGAAAGAGCGCAATACCGCCTTCTTTTTCATTTTTCTCTTTGAAGACCTGTAATGCAATTCCCATTTGTTCAAAATTTGCATTTTCTAAGATGGTTACGTCAAAGCCGATGCTCTCAAGCGCAGTTTTTAATGCGCGCGCTTCCGGCACGGGCTGAGAGAGTGCGCCCATATCCCGGCTATAAGCTCCGTTTGCGATAAGAAGCGCGTTTTTGACATCCTGCGGAAACGCTGCCGCCGCGCACATAAATAGAAGCAAAATAAAAATAATCCGTTTTCTTGGTATAAACATTTCTGATTGTCCTCTCAAAAAATTTGGTATTTGGAAAAAACGGTACGGGGCGTTACGGGGTGTCCCCGTAGAGGGGGTAGCGGAAAACGCCGGCAGGCGGTTGAAGCGAGGGGGAGGCTTCCCCCTTTGCCTGCCTTTTATGCGGTATCTGCTCGCCGTTCCCTTTACCCCGTCCCGTGTTTACGGTTCCACCGTGTACGCGATTTTGAATATGCCGGTTGTCAGCTTTTTGTGTTTTTTGACGCCGGTGATGCCGCGCGTGGTGGTTGTGATGAGCGAAGGGCGGTATTTGCGGTCGGAGGTTTCGTCAGGGAGCTGGCTTCTGTCGGTGGCGGCGTAGATAAAGAGGTGTTCTGCGCAGTACACGCCGTCTACCACTTGGTAATCGGTTTCTTCGTCATCGGGGAAGGTGCGCACAGCGTCAGCCGGCATAAAGTTGTCTTTGACGGGGAGCCAAAAGGTATTTCCGTTAGCGTCGATGCCCATAATTCTGATAAAGGCGTCTTGATTCGTGCTCACCATGAACTTAACGGTGTCGCCGGGGTGGAGCGTATCGGCAATGCAGTTTTCACTGTCGAGCATGGCGGCGATAATTTGCACGGCGCCGTTTGCCGGTTTCGGTGAGGCTGGCGCAGCAGTTTTTGGAGATTGTACAGCAGATTTTTCCGCATCTCCGCTTTTTTCACTGCCCTGCGCCGCCGGAACATCAGCCTGCGCAGTTATACTGCTGACTTCCGCTGCCGCCGCGTTATCGGCTTGCATCTCCGTGCCGGTTGACGTTGCGGTCTCTTGCGGCTGCTTTTGAACGGCGGCAAGAGTTCTGCTCTTTCCGCTCGTATCCGTTTTGGATTCAAGCAGGGATTCGGCTTTGGCAAAATCCTTTGCAATCGCTTCCGCCTGCGTAATGTTTTGCGGATATAAGGTCAAGCCATAGTCGGCAAGATCCTCCGTTGGAATGACGGCAGTGTCCGACGCAAAGAGGATGGTTTCTTCGCCTTCGGTAACTTCAAGGTTCAGCGTAAGACTGACCAGCCCTTTCGCTTTGTTTTCGATGTATTTTCCGGTAAGCGTATACTTTTTCTTTGAGGAAACGGGTTTCGCCCCTGCCATGCTGGACGGAAGCCCGCGCGATTTTACCGCTGCCGTCTTCTGCATATCGGAGAGCGAGGGACGCACGAGCTTTATGTGCCGCGAATTGACGGCAGCTTTTGCAATTTCGTCTTTCATCCAGCCGGCAGCCGAGCCGTTTGTTCCGCTGTCGCCGAAATAAATCCCGCCGACGGCAATTTCCGCAGTCAGAATGTTCCGCTGCGACAAGCGTTCGTCAAACCGTTTGATTACATCTCCGATTGACTTTTCCGCATAGAGCGCGCCCGCTGCGCACAATGCCAATACCGTACCAATCAATTTCTTTTTCATTTTGTCCTCGTAAAAAATCAATTCTCTTCTATAAATAGAATGCTATTCTGCACTGCACAGCGTTGCGGACTATAATCCTTCCGCCTGTCCTGAAACTCCAAGACGAGCTGCAAAAGCTGCGCCGTATCCCGTTGCTTGCCCATCCCGAATGATGGATGAAAAACTTGCGGCAAAGCCGTAGTCCGCGCACGGCGTAAAGGATTTTACGATTTGGGAGCGCGCACCCGTAAACTCGCGCCGCCACAGTTGAATGCCGCTTTGCGCGTCAAAGCCGGCAATAAACGGAATGCCGCCGAGCCCTGTACTTTCTTTTGCCTTGCATACGCCGCCTGCAGCAAGTTCGCGGCGTTCTTCATCGAAATGCAGTTCGGCAATGTAGGAAAAGGGGGCACCGCCCCGATAAAAAACTTCCGCGCGGTTTTGCGCATCGATTTTTATGATGATTGATTCAGATGTTTCCCCGTCCGCACTTTCGCCTCCTGCATAGAGCGCGCCGGATGAGTCTTGCACGGCTGCAGCAACGGAGCGGATTTTTCCGTTCAAGGGAATTGCTTCCGCGCTCCCGTCTTCACGCACGGCATATAGCGCCGCCGGTAAAGGCAGCCCCTCTTCCGAATAGGGGTTGCAAAACAGAAAAATCGTTTTTGAGGCGGCGCGGTAGACAGGAATTGCTGAGTCGATTACACACGCGTTATCGGACGGAAGGTGCAGCGGCAGTCGCTGATAGCGCATCGTGTTTTTATCGACGGAGATTTTTGCAAGCATCAGCGCGCCCGCATTGTCCCAACCGCTCGCCAAAAGCGCACCTCCTTCAAGCGGTGTCAGTGCGCTAAAGCCCACGCTGTCGGAATACGTTTTACCGTCGGCAAGCGTCCCGTCCGGCGAATAGAGTTCCGCAAAACCTATGTGCTGTCTCTCTTGAATGCGCTGCCCTGACGTAAGAACAAAGCCGCCGTCCAAAACGGCAACGTCGTACACGCTGCCTTCAGGGGAAACGCCGGTTGCACGCGTAGTCCAGCGGACAGATCCGGCTCCGTCAATGCAGTGCAGCGCGGGACAAAAATAGGAATTGCCGTTTGAGTCGATAACTTTTTGCCGTCCGGCAGCATAAAAGAGGTTTCCACCGTCTTTTCCACTCCCCGCCGCAATTTTTTCGATAATAAAAGACGCATCTTCGGCTTTCCACAGCGGCTCATTCACTTTTAGGAGCGGCCGCTCGTCTTCCTTTACCGCCGTCTTGCCGTCGAACACGTAGGTGTAGACGTATCCTGCACGAAGGGATGTATGCTCCAAAAGCGGATAGTTCTTCCGATCGACGGTAACGCATACTTTGAGCGTCTGCAGATTTTCCTGCGGTTTTATGATTTCATACACCGCAGTTTTTGCAGGAGCGATATTGTGCGCAGGTTTTACCTCACGGGTATTGATTCTGCCGTCGATACAAGTGGCAAAAATAGTTCTTGCTCCGTTGGTTATCTGCATACTCTGATTAGATTTATTGTGCACGACGATGTACGATTCACGTATATCTTTTGTCGAAGGATTTTCGATTGAAACAACGTTCTGCCGGTCGGTTATTTGAAGTTTACTATTGTGCAAATAAAAGACCGACTTGGAAAGCGGAATTTTATACGTAACCGTCCACCCGTCATATAGTTCGCTTTCATGCAGGGGAAAGGAATTGTCAGCGGATTCGCCCTGCCGGAGCATTTTTCCATCAATATGTATTTCAAAACGGGAATTATTCACAATCAACGCGCGGAACGTATTATCCGTAATTGAAACTTTACTGGTCTTACAGGCAAATTGAACAGAAAGCATTGCGCTTACACATAATAAATACGGTAATTTCTTCATATTCTCATTGATATAGTGATTGCCGATGCCATCCCCGTCTGCAAACGGAAGCACCGGCGAGAAAAAAAATAAACACAGGCCAGCCGTTGCCGAACCTGTGCTTCTAAAACATTTAGTTTTCCATGAAAAGCTCAATTCGCGCGTCTTCAACAAGACTTTTTTGTCCGACTTCGCGTATGTCGTACTGATAGTTTCCGTCTTTATCCGTCAAAATCATTTCATACATATATCCCGGTCGGAATTTATAACCGTTGATAGACATTTCCGTATATTCATTAAAAGCGCATGCAAGGGCTGTATACATTCGACCTTCTTTATCAATTCCGGTATCCAATTCATAAACATCGGAACGTCCTGGAGCCGTAAACCTGCGCCCTCGCTGATTTGGGAGCGATGTCCGTGAATTGCGGAATTCCATACCGGCTTTCGTATCATTCCGTATCGTCAAGAATGCCAAACTGTAACTCAAGTTATGATTTTTAGGTGAGTCAAAGACAACTGGCGTAAAGTCTCCGCCGATGGGATCGGGATCCATCACTTGAACATTCGCTTTGTTCGGTATATTTAAAACAGTCTTTTCATTGGTACGTGGATCTACATAAATAAATTGAGGGAAAAATTTGTATCCCTTGCCAGTATTTTTGGGTGCAAGATAAACTTTTCTGTCGGATTCAAGCGGTGCCAGTGTAGCTATAGCCGCTCCATTAGGCTTTTCAAGACGAACTTCCACAACAAAATTTTCTGACGTGTTTGTAAAATACACGCAATACTTTTGTTCCGCATCAATATCTTTGTAAATGGATAATTCTGTTATATCTTTTGCATCTTTCAAATCATAAACGACCAGCCCAGTATAAATGATATCATCGTCTGTAATCCGTTCCTTACCTCCATACGTATTGTAACTAGCAACTCTTACTAATAAAGAACCGTTTGAAGGTAACCCAGGTATTTTCTTCAGGTCAAAGGTGCGCCTTTGGCCATGTTTAATGCCGCCCAATATTACGTCATAGCTTACAGGTCCGGCAAATACAACCACATCTTGTGCAGTGTTATTTGTCATAGCCAAAACACCTGGTTCACTTTTAAAATCCACATCTTTCTGCCTTAACGTAACGGAATTTCCGCCTGTTCGGTTGTCTTTCGGCATACTCCCGCATCCAACTATAACTGCTGCGGCAAGCAAAACCGCCGGCAGAACCAACAACGCTGTTTTTTTCATGAGAAACCTCCAAATAAAAGAAATACATCAATATCTTTAATTTATTTATGTTATAAAATTAATATATTGATGTTATTTTATATCCTAATACAAGATATTGATTGTGTAAAGTTGTTGACATCAATATTTTGTTAGTATGTGGCATGAGTTTTAAGGACAGGCTTCGTGAAGAAATCGAATATAAAGGTTTGCTTGTAAAGGAAATATCAGCGCAGGTGGGAATCAGCAACAGCACTTTTTTATCATACATCGATGCGCGTGCGGTTCTTCCGAATGTCGAAACGGCAGTCAAAATCGCGCAGGCGCTCGGCGTTTCCGTCGAATACCTCGTTACCGGTAACGATACCGCGCTGTCGGCAAAATACACGGACTTAAGAGAAATTATATGCGACCTCAACCGCCTCTCTCGTCTGCAGCTTGAAACCGTAAAACCGATGATTCATGCGCTGGTGCAGTAAACAAAGGTATCCACGAATACAGGGGACTGGAAAATCGGCGTTTTGAAATGTAAAACTTATGGGTAACATCTTTTTCTGTGTCCTGATAAATTGTTATAGTCCGATTTCTATTTTTGATATAAAATAATTTCAGTCATCATGGATTATTCCATGTCATTTCCCGGAAAGAAAGATAATGCTCAAGTTTGTTTTGATGTGTTAACAGGGATGAAGAAATATTTAGCTTGGGTTGTTTCATATTGGTCTATATATTGTTCACTCTTGACAGAAAATAAAAATCGGAAGACATAGAGAAATTATAGAGATGAAATGAAATTTTCCCTTTCCAAAAATGACAGGAAAAGAAGGCGGATAGGCTCGGTCGCTAAGAAATACAATATTGTCATCATACAGGAAATAGTCGCAGACTACGAGGAATATCAAATAGTTGTGGTTTGATTTCTATTTTTGATGCAAAATAATGCTCGCATGGCAAAGTGTAATTCCTAATAATAAATAAGAATATCCACTTCATAGCTTTACTGACGACTAT
>CALHVG010000068.1 GCA_938039145.1 uncultured Treponema sp. | reverse complement strand
GAAAAAATCCCTAGTATTTCCCCCCCCCCCCCCGAAAAATGGGGTGCACGGGCAGCGTAATGTAAAAGACGGAATCGGCTTTAAGCTGACCGTTATCATTTCTGCGGCATTGCTTGTGGTGTTTGCGGCAAAAGCCACGTACGATGCGATTGTGGACTATTCCAATGAAATTGAGGAAAATGTTGCCGTTTCAATGGCTCAGGATAAGCTCTTGGCAGCTGCGCTTGAACGGACATTTTCTGAAGTTTATCAGACCTGTCTTGATTTGGAAAGTTTGGTTCAGTATGAACTTACCTTGCCTGCTCAGCAAAGAAGCCGCGGCAGGCTTATTGAATACACAAAACAGCTTTTGCAAAAAAATCCTGCGCTGCAAGGGCTTGCGCCGATGTTTGAACCGAACGCATTTGACGGACGCGATGCGGATTTTGCAAATAACGGTTTTTACAAATCCGACGGGCGTTTTATTCCGTATGTGGAACGGAACGGGTTTGAAATTACAGTTCGTATAATTGAAGATTTGTACGCTGCGGAAATTCCTGAATGGTATTCCCGCCCTGTTTCTGAAAAAACGGCGGTTATGGTTCCGCCTTTTCAGTTTGGAAAATATATTCTAACGACGTTTGCACTTCCTATAATTTTTAACGGCAAAGCCATCGGCGTTATCGACGCGGACGTTGACGTAACGTCGCTTCAAAGCAGGCTTGAAAAAATCCCCGGAACAAAAAAAGAAAATTTCAAACGGCTGTGTAGTGCAAACGGAACAATTGTCGCAAACGGTATAGACCCTTCAAAGATTTTGCAGAATCAGTTTGAACGAAATCCAAAATTCAAAAAATATTTTGAGGCGATTTCTCGTGGCGAAACAGTCGACCAAATAGATATTTCTAACACATCAGGATTGCGCTCAAAATTTATTTTGGTGCCGGTAAATATTCCGGGCGTTGCCGAAAACTGGGCTTTCATTTCTACTACAGCTATGAAAATTTTTACGATGGATGCCAGAGATGCACTTAAGCGTACGCTCGTGCAATACATACTGATTTTGATTGCGGTTGTAATTCTTTTGTATGTGCTTGTCCGGCAGTTCATAAGCAAGCCATTGCGGTTCACAAGCGACGCATTGAAGAACATTGCGCAGGGCGAAGGAGACCTGACCGTCCGTCTTCCTGTCCGAGGAAAGGACGAGATTGCCGAACTTTCCGGATATTTCAACGAAACGATAGCGAAAATCGGTTCGGCGATAAAAGCTGTTGACGAAAACTCGAACGTGATGCAGTCAATCGGCGACGAGCTTTCAAGCAACATGACGGAAACTGCGAGTGCGTTGAACGAAATCTCCGCGAATATCGACGGCGTGAAAGAGCAGGCGATGACGCAGGCGGCAAGCGTCACCGAGACTTCAAGCACCGTCGAGGAAATCATCCGTACAATCGAGCAGCTGAACAACAGCATCGAAAGCCAGTCGGCGAGCGTCGTGCAATCGTCCGCCTCCGTAGAGCAGATGGTGTCGAACATCAGTTCCATAAACCAGTCGATAGCAAAAAGCGACAGCCTTATCAAGATTCTTGCGGAGGCGACGTCCAGCGGAAAGCAGGTGCTGCTTGAATCTAACAGCGTGACCCAGCGCATTGCGGAGGCGTCGGGCGGTCTTATCGAGGCGAGCAACATAATCCGCAACATCGCCGACCAGACGAATCTTTTGGCGATGAACGCCGCGATTGAGGCGGCGCACGCCGGAGACGCAGGAAAAGGATTTGCCGTGGTCGCAGACGAAATCCGGAAACTTGCCGAAGAATCAAGCGTGCAGGGAAAAACGATAACCGAAACGCTCAAAAAACTCGGCGAAGAGATAAACGGTCTTGCCGGAAGTTCAAAGGTTGTGGAAGAAAAATTCAACTCGATTTACGAACTTTCCGAGGAAGTGCTGAAAATGAGTTCCCAGCTTACATCTGCAATGGCGGAACAGGAAAACGGCAGCATGGAAGTCCTTTCCGCAATCAAGAATATTTCGACAGTCACAAGCGAAGTGAAAAGCGGTTCGGAAGAAATGCTCCTTGGCGGACGCGGGGTTGCAAGCGAGATGCAGAAACTCGACGGACTTACGGCGGTGATAAAAGACAGCATGAACGAAATGGTAGCCGGCGTGGGACAAATAAACAAAGCCGTGCAGGACGTTTCCGACCTTGCGGAGAAAAACAAAGGTAGCATAGGAAATCTTGTGGGCGAGGTGAAGAAATTTAAGGTCTAAGGACGAGCGTATTCAGGCGGCGTTAAGCGAATAATGCTTTGTATGCTCGTTTTGCCGAACGGACATTTGTTCGTTCGGCAGGGCTTTTTTTCCGTATTTTTAAGGCAATGTTCTAAGAATCGGCGGAGGATATGTTTTTTTATAAAACAGGATTTCTTGCGCCGAGCGTGGAGCAGTTGCCGATGGCAAGTTGGACGGCGAAATCCGTTCAACCGAGCGTTGGCGGGCTGCGGAAGGCGAGTTGGATAAGAATCTGCGCCAAATTTATGAAGATAAAAATGTTTTTAATACGAAGCAAATTTTTGCAACATTGAAAAATCTGCGGGTTTTCGCTATTCTTACATCAAGATGAACGAATTACAATTAAAATACGGGTGCAATCCTAATCAAAAACCTGCAAAAGTTTTTATGGAAGACGGGCGTGATTTGCCGATAGAGATTTTGAACGGAAATCCCGGATTTATAAATCTTTTGGATGCGCTGAACGGCTGGCAGCTTGTAAAGGAACTCAAAGAAGCTGCGGGTTTGCCGTCGGCAGCGTCGTTCAAGCACGTGAGCCCGGCAGGGGCGGCGGTTGGTGAGCCTCTTTCCGAGACTTTGAAAAAAATCTATTTTACCGACGATGTTCCGCTCAGTCCGTTGGCGGCGGCTTATGCAAGAGCCAGAGGCGCGGACAGAATGTCAAGTTTTGGAGATTTTGTTGCGTTGTCCGACGTTTGCGACGAATCGACAGCGCTTCTTATAAAAAAAGAAGTTTCCGACGGAATTGTGGCTCCGGGATTTTCCGAGGAAGCTTTGAAAATTTTAAAAGCAAAGAAAAACGGAAAATATTGTGTAATTCAAATCGATAAAAATTATGTTCCTTCAGAGCTTGAAAAAAAGCAGGTTTTCGGGCTTACGTTTGAGCAGGGGCACAATTTTCAAAAAATCGATGAAACTTGCCTTTCAAATATCGTAACCAAAAACAAAAACATGACAAACAGAGACAGGATGAATCTTATAATTTCGCTGATTGTTTTAAAATACACGCAGTCAAATTCCGTTTGCTATGTTAAAGACGGGCAGGCAATCGGAATCGGGGCGGGGCAGCAAAGCCGTATTCACTGCACTCGGCTTGCCGGACAAAAGGCGGACAATTGGTGGCTAAGGCAAAGTCCGAAGGTTCTTTCGCTTGATTTTGCGGACGGAATAAAGCGTGCTGACAGGGACAATACAATTGACGTTTATATCGGAAGCGAATCTGAAGATGTTCTTGCGGAAGGAAAGTGGCAGAAGTTTTTTAAAACAAAACCGGACGTTTTTACAGATGAAGAAAAGCGGGCTTGGCTGAACAGGAACACAGGGGTTGCCATAGGCTCGGATGCATTTTTCCCGTTCGGAGACAATATTGAGCGGGCAAAAAAATCCGGAGTTACGGTTGTGGCTCAGCCCGGCGGCTCGGTTAGGGACGACCAGGTAATACAGACGGCGGATTCTTACGGAATGTGCATGGCGTTCACAGGAATCAGGCTGTTCCATCATTAAACCGATTGAAAAATGATTGTTTCCGCGTCGTTTTCAAAACCGATTTCCGGCATTGCAAAAATCCTTGACCGTCCGTATCTTAGGATAAAAATCCGCGCAGTCAATTCCAACGGAAAATCCGCATATTTTTTTGAATCATTTACGGATACGCAGGCTTTTCACAGTACAAAAACGGAAGATGAATTAGCTGAATTTATCGAAGCGCACGCGGGAAAAACGTTCAAAAATGCTGTAATACGAACGGAAAAAGAAGAAATAACGATTCTTGCAAACAAAAAAGGAAAAATTACACGCCTTGAAAAAAAATTGCCGCTTTTATCCGAAAATCGTTCGCTTTCAGTTGCGGCAAAAATTGTCAGAAATCAGGCGGAAATATTCAAGGCAAAAAAATACATACTTCAGGAAGGAAAACCGATTCCGTTCATGGTTCTTTTGGGAATAATGACGGCGGACGGCAAAATTATTTCTTCCAAATACGATAAATTCCGTCAGATAAATCGATTTCTTGAATTTATAGACGACATTTTGGGCGATGTAATGAAGCTGAAAAATGAGGATGAGCCGCTGCAAATTCTGGATTTCGGTTCCGGAAAATCTTACCTGACGTTTGCCGTTCAATATTATTTAAGCGAAATAAAAAAAATCCCCTGCAATATAATCGGGCTGGACTTAAAAAAAGATGTAATCAATTTTTGCAGCAAAATTGCCGTTCAGCTTGATTGCAAAAATCTAAGTTTTTCAGTTGGGGATATTGCCGCTTATTCCGGGAACAAAAATCCTGACATTGTGATAAGCCTTCACGCTTGCGACACGGCAACGGATTTTGCTTTGGAATATGCGGTAAAAAACGATTGCAAGGCGATTCTGAGCGTTCCGTGCTGCCAACACGAAATAAACGCCCAGCTTGAAAACAACCTTAAAAAGTGGAAGAAGGATTCGCAAATTCCGAAAGATTTTGCACCGCTTTTAAAATACGGAATTGTAAAGGAACGTTTTTCCGCCCTTTTGACGGATGTTTTGAGATGCGAAACGCTTGAAAAAACGGGATACTCCGTGCAGCTTCTTGAATTTATTGATATGGAGCATACGCCGAAAAATCTTTTGATAAGGGCTGTAAAAAAATCCGGAACAAAAGCAAAAAAACTTTCCGATGAAGAAAATATTCTTAATACGCTGGAAATTTTTCCCATGCTCGGAAAACTTCTTGAAAATCGCTGATGCTGCGTAAAAAAATAAAACATTTCTGAATTCAAAATAAAGTTTTGTTCAAAAATTGATTAAAGCAAAAAAACGAAAAATTGAAAGAATTGCCGCAAAATCGTTCAGGATTTTTGTTGAGCGATTTTTCTAAGAAAACGGCGGGAAAAACGTGATTTTTTACAGGACGTATTTTTCCAAAAATTCCCCGATTCCGTCGTTGTTGTTATCGCTTTCGGTTACAAAATCGCTTATGTCTTTTATGTAATCCAAGCCGTTTTTCATGCAGACGCTATATCCGCAAGCTCTTATCATGGATTCATCGTTCATGCTGTCGCCAAAAGCCATTGTTTTTTCGCGCGGAATGCCCAAATGTTCCGCCAAACGCAGAATTGCAGGGCCTTTTCCGACTCCGTGCGTCATGACTTCAAGGAAAAAAGGTTTACTTACAAAAATGTCCGCCTTGTCTTCAAGTTTTTCGCAAAGGAATTCTTTCAGCTGCTGAACTTTTTCAGGCTCGGACGGAACAAGCATTTTGGGAAATCCTTTTTCAAGGAATTTTTCAAAATCGGCGATTACCTTAAAATCCAAATCGCAAAGTTTTGCGTCCATTCTTGCCCATTCCGTGTCAGTCCAAGAATAGATTGTGTCCGGCTCGTAAACTATCGAAGCCATTCCGCGATTTTTTGCTTCATTGTAGACGAACTTCAAAATGTCGGAAGAAACTTTATCCTGAAAAAACGGAGTTTTTGCGTGAAGGTCAAAAATTGAAGCTCCGTTAAAAGCGATAAGATAGCGTCCCTCTTCCGTTCCTGCCAAATCCAAAAGTTTTGCAATCGGAAGAACTCCTTTTTCCGCACGCCCTGAACAAAGAACTATGTAAATTCCTTTTTTTGCCGCCGTTCTGATAGCCTGCAATGTTCTTTCCGTTACGGTGCATTTAGATGTTAAAAGCGTGTCGTCCAAATCAAAGGCGATAAGTCCGACGTCAAGTTTTTTGGCGGGTATTTTCATGCGGACAGTATAAAGATTTTATCGCATTGTGTAAGCATGATTTTAAAGATAAAATGCAAAATATGTTGAACAAGATAGACTATTCAAATCCGTTTATAATTGCTTTTTTTGCGGGAACAATTCTCAGCTTTTTGATAGAACACATTTTGGAATTCATCGATTGGAAAGCCCGAACAAAAAACGGCGGAAAGCTTCCCGTCGAATTTGAATCGATTCCTTCCGCATCCGTGTTCGACAAAGAAAAACTCAAAAAAATAAATGACTACAAAAACCAAAAATATTTTTTTTGGATTCCGTCGTCAATCTGCAGTTTTGCACTTGCGTTGGCAATGGTTGCGCTGGGCTTTTACCCGTGGATTTTCAATGCAGCCTGCAAAATTACAGGCGCGCCGAACGGCTACACGAGCACGTTTTTGTGCGGCTTGCTTTTTGTTCTGTTCAGGTCGGTTCCGAATATGATTCTTTCGATTCCGTTCGACTTAATCCACGAATTCAAACTTGAAAGAAAATTCGGATTTTCAAAGATGACCGGAAAATTGTGGATTCAGGACAAAATTAAAGGGCTTTTGATTTCAATTATTTTTGCGGTTGGAATTGTTGCCGCAATTACAGGAATTTTAATCATTTGGCAAAATCATTGGTGGATTTTCCTCACGATTCTGTTTTTTGCCCTTACGCTGATTATGCAGATTATTTATCCGCTTATAATTGCACCCATGTTCAATAAATTTACGCCGCTTGAAGACGGTGAACTCAAAACAAAAATCACCGAACTTATGAAGAACATCGGTTTTAAGGCGTCCGGGATTTTTGTGATGGACGCTTCAAAAAGGTCGGGGCATTCAAACGCATATTTCGGCGGACTTGGAAAATCCAAACGGATTGTTCTTTACGATACGCTTCTGAAGCAGCTTTCAACCGACGAGCTTATCGCCGTTCTGGGGCATGAGCTTGGGCATTTCAAATTGCATCACATAATCAGAAAATTTTTTGTACTGATTCCGGTTGAGTTCGTCCTTATGTTTGCATTGAATCTTTGCGCGCACAGCACAAGCCTTTACGCCGGATTCGGTTTTTCCGTAAATGCGGAAAATGTTCTTTCCATGCAATTTATCGGACTTGTTCTTGCCTCGATTGTTTGGGGAGCTTTCAGCGAACTTATTTCCCCGATTTCACATACCGCATCCAGACGGGATGAATATCAGGCGGACAATTTTTCGGCTAGGCTTACAAAAAATCCGGACGCTTTAATTAGCGGACTTATAAAACTGAACAGCGAAAACTTGAGCGAACTTTTTCCGCCGAAAATTTACGTTTTTTGGAATTATTCTCACCCGACGCTTTTGGAACGAATAAAGGCGTTAAAAAATGCAAAAATCGATTGAAAATTATTGTTTCCGCTCAAAAGGCGGAGCGTCTTTTAGCGGAGTTTCAATCGTTGCGTCGCAGTTGCCTTTTTGCGGCTCCGGAGTTTTTTGATATTCCGATTCGGGTTTGATTTTTTCGTAACGGATTCTGCTTTCAAGAATCAATACTAAAATCGTCGGAATAAAGAACCAGCGAATCCGGGAAGGCTGGCTCACAAAAAAATCGTAAAGTCCGTGCGTAACAATCGGAATTGCGAGCGAAAGAAAATCCGCTCGTTTTTCTTTGATGCTCCAAATGAACAGCCCCAAAAGTCCTGCGCAAAATGCATGAACAAAAACCGACGAAAACATTCTTGCAAAAATCAAGTGGTAGATTAGTTCCGCGCCTTTCAGTTTTGCCAATTGCAAATATTGCAAGAAATAAACTGCGGATTCAAAACAGCCGAACGCAATTCCGAAAAGGAAGCTTGCCATAAAATAATGCGCAAATTCTGTCTTTTTTCGGGGAATCATAATAAGAAAAAGCAGTTTTAGTCCTTCTTCAATGAGCCCGTTCACAAAAAGCGGCTTTAAAAGCCACGATAAAACGGTGTTGTCCGCAGCCGTCAATTTGGGAATCGAATAGGAAAGCAAAAACTGCACAAAAGAAATAAAAAGAACCGCAAACATTGCGGTAATGCATGAAATCAGTTCCGTTAAAAAATTGATTTTTGAAAATATTTTAAAAAAAATGAAGCATAGAAAAAGCGGTGCAAAGCAAAGCCCCAAAGAAAAATAAATATTCATCTGCAAAAACAATACTCCAATTTTAGATGGTTTTGAAAAACTTGCTGATTTATCGCATTTTTTGTTGAATTGCAAAAATGCGCCCAAAATCCGCCCGGAACAACTGGCGAAAATCTAAAAATCCTCGGATTAAAAGTAACGCATTTTTTGCGGGCGGATAAAAAGCGTTTTCAAAATATTAATTATCCGCAGGAACCGCAATCGCCTCCGCAACCGTTTTCACAGCTGCCGCCGCATCCTCCGCAGCCGCAGCCTTGGTCAAAATCCGCCTCGGTTGAATCTCGGACTTCCAAAACTTCAACGTCAAATGTAAGTTTTTTTCCGGCAAGTTCGTGGTTTCCGTCTATCGTAACGGAATTATCCGTAACGTTCACAACATGAACGATAAAAGCCCCCTGCTCCTCGGAGGTGGCGTGAAAAGTCATTCCGATTTCGATGGAATCCGGGGAATCAAACTGAGACTTGGGAAGTTCCATCACCAATTTTTCGTTGTATTCGCCGTATGCATCTTTGGGCTCTACAACCGCCCGGAATTTGTCGCCTGCCGTTTTTCCTTCCAACTGGGATTCAAGCCCGGGAATAATCATTCCAGTTCCCTGAACATAGCCCAAAGGCTCTTTTCCGACGGAACTGTCGATTTGGATTCCGTTCTCGTCCGTTAAAGTGTAGTGAATCATGACAAACTTATTTTTTTCGATTTTCATAGTTTATTCCTTAATTTATTTTTTTACAAAGCGTTTTAGAAAAATTAAATTTTAAAACACCGTATTTATGTGTGCGCCGAAAAATTCATGAATCCGCAATGCAAAATCCGCAAAAAGCCGGCGCAGAATATTTACAAAAAAGAGCGGTTAAAACATTCCGCCGAAACCTTCAAATTCGGCGGGGTCAACGCCTTCAGGCAAATCCTGAACCACTTCCGTAATTTCCGGAACCGCATCCTGAATGTAGCGTTCAACGCCCATTTTGAGCGTCATTATAGCCATCGGACAACTTCCGCAGGCGCCCGTAAGTTTTAGATGAACCCGCATTTGGTCGTCGATTTCTATGAATTCCATATCGCCGCCGTCAGCCTGAAGTTGAGGTCTCAGCATTTCCATTGCCTCAAGCACTCTGTCAACCACATTTTGATTAGGATTCGGTGTTTTTATTTCTTCCATGAATTTTGCTCCCTGATTTTTGCCAATTCCCTGAAATTCCGTGATTTTTGCGATTTATTATAAAATGTGTAAGTTCTATTTGTATACTGAATAAACAAACCGTTTTCAAATCCGCAGTGCTCATGATTTTAATTCATAAAGGCGTTTGTGTCATCAGTTTTTTGAAAACTCCCGGACAGGATTAAAATCTTTATAAAGCCGGCGTGTTCATGTGCGATTCGTGCATTTTCCGCAAAATAAAGTCCGGAAAAATCAGTCCGCATTTTCGTCTACGCCGAGCCCGAAAAGAGCAAAATCGCCCTTGCACGGATCATTTTCCCATACGGATTTTAGTTCTTCCGTAAGAAGGACCGCAGTCTTGAACGAACAGCTTGCTTTTGCCGGAATCAAACAAAGTTTTGCGCTTTCCTGCATAACGTGAGTGTCAAGCGGAACGATAAGATCCGAAGGCGAAAACCAAGTCCAAAATCCTTTGTCAACGGCGGAATTTTGGCGAACCATCCATCGAAGGAACATGTGGAGTCTTTTATTTGCGCTGGCTGCACCTTTTGAAACTATCGCAGAATTCAGAAAAAAATCCTGAATCGATTTTAACAAAGCCTGATTTCTTTCAACCGGACTTTTACAGTTGAAAGCGGAAATGTTCTTCTCGTAAGAATTCTTGACGGCTTTTCCAAGGCTTTCATGTTTTTCCAGCACGGATGAAAGTTCGCTGAAAAGAACCCGTATGTCGTCCCATGAATAAAATCGATAAAACTTTGCGCCGTCATTTCCATTCGGATTGTGAAAATCGGAAGCAAAATGCCTTTTTTTTATCCATAAAAGAAATCCGCCCTTTTTATCGGCAAGTTCAAATATGTAACGAATTTTCGGAATAAACTGCGTTCGGGAACCAAAGGCAAGCAGAGCCGCAACAAAACTTGCCAATTCTACTTCTTCCTGATTTCTATACCAATTAAGAAATTGGCTCGGGTCTTCATCATAAAACGAGGAAACCTCATATTTTCCCGCAAGATATTTTAGCTTATTCTTTAACTCTTCAGTCATCGGCGAACGTCCAAAATCGGCTAAATTGTCCTGTTCTTTTTAGTGACAGGCTCGCAAGTTACATCCACGCCGAGTTTTTTGTAGATTTTTTTATCCACTTCGCTTAAAAGAACTGTAGTATGAACTTGGCAGCCGTTAAGTTTTGGAAGTTGTTCCAAGGCTTTTGCGCACTTTTCATCCTCTTCCGAAAGCATCGCAAGGGCAACCAGTACCTCGTCCGTGTGGAGGCGTGGATTGTTCCCCCTAAGATATGTAACCTTCATTTTTTGGATAGGCTCTATCATTTTTGCGGGAATAAGCTTTACCTTATGCTCTATGCCTGCAAGATGTTTCGTGGCATTCAGAATCAGAGCGGCGCTTGTTCCAAGAAGATCGGAGGTTGCGCTCGTGATTATCGTGCCATCTTCAAGTTCTATGGCAGAACAAGGAACTCCGGATTTTTGCCCGCGTTCTATAGCAAACACTGTAACTTTTCTATCCTTTGTAGAAATTTGCGCCTGCTTCATCAGAAGTTCAATCTTGTTCACCTCTTCTTCAGTCCCATTTCCTTCGACCAAAGCATCAAGAGCGTGATAATATCGGCGTATGATTTCCTGATTACTTGCACGGCGGCAAACCTCGTCATCTATTATGCAGTTTCCTGCCATGTTTACGCCCATGTCCGTGGGCGACTTGTATGGGTTCTCTCCGTATATGCCTTTGAAAATTGCATCCAAAACAGGATAGATTTCTATGTCCCGGTTGTAGTTTACCGAAGTTTTTCCGTAAGCCTCCAAATGCCACGGATCAATCATGTTCACGTCGTTCAGGTCTGCTGTCGCCGCCTCATAAGCGACATTAACCGGATGTTTCAGCGGAAGATTCCATATCGGAAAAGTCTCAAACTTTGCGTAGCCCGATTTTATTCCGCGCCGATTGTCCTGATAAAGTTGGCTTAGGCAAGCTGCCATTTTTCCGCTTCCCGGACCGGGTGCAGTTACCACAACCAACGGTCGCATCGTTTCTATATAATCGTTTTTTCCGTAGCCCTTGTCGCTATTTATAAGAGCCACGTCCGAAGGATAGCCCGGAATTGTATAATGAACGTATGTTTTTATTTTGAGTTTTTTTAATTTTTTTCTGAAAATATCCGCCGCATGCTGACCGTTATAATGCGTTATCACTACGCTCCCGACCATAAGTCCGCGGCTTTGAAATTCGTCCCTAAGGCGAAGAACATCCATGTCATACGTGATTCCCAAATCTCCGCGAACCTTGTTTTTTTCTATATCCATTGCGCTGATAACGATGACTATTTCGGCGTAGTCGGAAAGCTGCATGAGCATCTTGAGTTTGCTATCCGGCTCGAACCCCGGAAGAACCCTTGCTGCATGATAGTCGTCAAAAAGCTTTCCGCCGAATTCAAGATAAAGTTTGTTTCCGAATTTCCCTATACGTTCTTTTATATGCTCCGACTGAATCTTCAAATATTTTTCGTTATCAAATCCCTTTTCCATACGTTTCGTACTATATCCGACTTTTGAATCTTTCTCAATTCTGTACGAAAAAAATGTAAACCGATTTTCATGGCACGAACCGCCGGAATTGATTTTTGAATTTGGTCGGGAATTTGCCGAATGGATTTGTAGAATGGTAACGTTTGTGCGAAATCGAAATCTAAAAAAAATCTGGAATATTATTTTGCGCCGACTTTTAATTTTGTTTGGGCGTGCTTTCAGTTTACAGAATTACGATTTTCCGCTTGGATTCAGAATCTTCTTTAGTTCAGCATAAGTTTTAGTGAATTTTCTATGCTCTGATTTTTATAAAGCCACGCATACATACAGGTTGCGCTCAAAAGTTTTCTGCCGTATTCTCGCGTTTCTTCGTAAGGCGCGATTTCAAGAAAAAGATCCATCGGAAGTTTTTTCTGAACATTAAGCCATCGTCGGATTCTTGTGATTCCCGTGTTGTACGCGAGAAGGGCGGGAAGCCATTTTCCGTCCATGCGAGACGCCAATTCCGCAAGGTAAAAACTTCCGAATTCAAGATTTGTTTCGGGGTGCAAAAGGTTGTACTCTCCGACTTTCAGTTTTTTGGCGACATCGCTTGCGGTCGCTTCCATCAATTGCGTAAGTCCGATTGCGTTTGCGGAACTTTTTATTTTGCTGTCAAAAAAACTTTCGCTTCTAACCAATGCAAAAAGGATTTCTTCGGGGATTTTATGAGTCTGGCAATTTTTTGCGACCAGCGAACTGTAATTTTTGGGAAAGAAAAGTTCAAGTTCCTCTTTTGAAACATTTCTGTCCGCATCCCTGAAGGCTTTCGACGCAATCCGCAAACTTTGAGGATAAAACTGCTCTTTTTTTTCGCCGCATTCTTTCAAAAATTCGGAAAGCGAAAGCATGGAATCCATCGAAAGTTCCGTGTTTTTTTTGCTCAGTTTTACAAATTCCGGGTAGATTTTTTCAGGGAATCCGAATGCCGCATACCCCGAAAGAAGGATTTCCGCCTCCTTGTCGGTTTCCGTTTCGTTTTTGCGTAAAACGGTCTTGCATAGCTGATTTTGAATTTCTTTTTCCGAAAGTCCAAGCCGGTTTATCGCCATGATTCTGTAATAATAATCCGAGCCGGAATTCAA
Organism: uncultured Treponema sp.; assembly: GCA_938039145.1. Classification (GTDB taxonomy): domain Bacteria; phylum Spirochaetota; class Spirochaetia; order Treponematales; family Treponemataceae; genus Treponema_D. The sequence continues at coordinate 51,745 of CALHVG010000068.1, read as the reverse complement.
CGCCCTGCGAAAAGCTTCCTGAATCAAAACGGATTTTTCGTTTTGGCTTTTTTCGAAAGTCGCAAGATTTTCCTGAAGCAGCCGCCCTGCGATGTATGCGAATCTTGATGTCATGTAGTCGGTCGCATAGCCGTCGATTGCCTTGTAAATCTTGGAAAACTCGTTCCATTTTCCTTCGGTCAAAAGCAAATTTGAAATCAAGTCAAGAATGTCGTCAAAATAATGAGGCTCGTGCCAAAATTTGCAATTTTCGATGACCGCATTCACGCCGATGTCGGTGCTTTGCTTTAATTTTATACGCAAAAGATACCAAAGCGCATTGTCAAATTTTTCGCCTCTTCCAATGCAATCCAGTGCTGAATTAAAATTTTTTACATCGGAGGTACTATTAATGGCATTTTTTAAACGCTCTTCCGATTTTGAAGGGAACTTGCCGGACTTGTCGTACAGAAGACCTGCGTAAAAGTTCAGATAGAAAAGCCGCTCCGAATCCGAAGTTTCACCGGTGGCGGAATCCAATTTTTTTGCGTTGTCTGCAAAATCGCTGCTGCCATACGAAAACGCTTTTCCTATGTCGGAATATAGCAAAAGAGGAAGCGGATTGTTTTTTGCGTCGGAAAGAAGTTCAGCCGCATTCGGAAACGCATTTTTGTAATTTTTTTTATAAACCGAAATCCTAAAATTGATTGTTTTTGCCCTTGCGGAAAAACTGTCTGAAAAATTGTTTTTTTCTTGAACCGAGCCGTTTTGATTTTTTTCGTCCTGATTTTTTGGTTCTTCCGAAAAAAGTTCTTCATTTAATCTGTAAAAATTGTAGTGTTCGGCGGAAATGTCGCGTTCCGTAAACCACATGTAGACTTCGTTTTTGTAGCGGCTGTCGTTCTTTTCCGCCATGGATTTTAAACGCAGCGAAACAAGTTCATTTTCCGCTTCTTTCAAATTTATTTCGTCAGTCAAAGAAATCACTTGCGCAAATTCTTGAGATTTGAAAAAATCTCTTGAAGCAAGCAAAATCGCCTCTTCATCCTTGTATTTTTGCAGAAAATCCTGCCAAAGAGCCGACCTGTTCCGCCTATTTTGCATTCCGATGAATTCGATTTCGCTGTAACGGGCGCAATATCCCGAACCTTTTTTTGCGCAAAGCAGAAAATTCTGTTCGGCTTCGGTTGTTTTTCCCGATTCCAATGCCCTAAGTCCCAAAAAATAGTTCGTGTTGAAATTGAATTTTTTTTGCAATGTTCGGCTTGCGTTTTTGCATCCGGCGGAAAGGGAAAAGATTGCTAAAATCGATATAACGGCGACGGACTTTTTCATAAAGTGCGGATAGGATAACATTTATTTTGCGGACGGCAAATAGGATTTCCGGAATCAAGAATGCTTTTTCTTTACTCGGCAGCCTTTTTACGAAAAAATCCGCCAATCCCAAAATCTTTAAGATTTTAAGAGCGGCGGATTTTCCGAATTATTCTGCAAGATTTGAGTTTTGCGTTCTTATTCTTGCGGAAGTTGAATCGTTGTTCCTGAAATTATATAGTCGGGATTTTTTATGTTGTTGTATCGGGCTATCATTCGATAACGCCACGGATTTTTGTAATATGCGTTTGCGATGTCCCAAAGTGTGTCGCCCCATTTTATTTTGTATGTGATTACTTTCGGTTTTTCCGGCTCGGAAGGTTTTTCCGGCTCGACGGTTTCAACGATTTCCGGTTCGGTTACTATGACAATTTCGTCTTCCTTTGCTTGAGTTTGCGGGGCAGGCTTTGACTCCGGCATGGATTCAGGCACAGGCGCGGGAGCAGGAATCGATTCCGTGATTTTCTGTTCTGTAACAACCTGCTCGTGCGTATCTGCTTTTCGCTTTCCGAGAAGATTGTATTTTGAAGGAACGACCAAAAGCATAAAAACAACCGCGATGATACATATGACCGCGCACACAAGACAGATTAGCACGGGAATCTTTGTTTTCTTTCGGATTTCTTCAGCTGTGCTGTTTCCTTCTGAATAGGAAGTCCCAGCAACGGTTTCTTTGTCATAAAGTCCGTCGAAATCAAGCGCGTTGCCCGTCTCTGCCATTGTGTTCTCGGGCGAATCTGCAAAAATATCGTCATCTTTTTCGTGTGCCGTGTCCATAAAATTGTCGTCATTCATGTTGAGGTTCTCCTCTGAGGGGAAGTCTGGTAAATCGAACTCTGAAAAGTCATCCGTCTTTGAATTTTCGGTTTCGGGAAAGTCGGGTAAATCCAAATCCGAAAGATTATCAGTTTTTGAATTTTCGATTTCGGGGAAATCTGGTAAATCAAGTTCGTTCAGTTCGTTTGTGCTGTCCGTTGCTGCCGCATTTTCCGATTCGTCAAAATCAGGGAGCGCAAACGGGTCTTCCGATTCGTCCGCTTTTTGCATATTTTCGTTTTCTTCGGACGGAGAATCGGACGGCGAGCCAGCGTCCAACGTTTTGTCCGTGCCGCCAAGCGAATCGAGCGAAGAAAACGGATCTTCCGAATCCGCTGATTCCGTGGCGGATTCTCCAAAGTCCGGAAGGTCGAAGTTCAATGTGTCGTCAAACGCCGTGTCTAACGTACCATCCGCCGGAGCGTCTTTAGATTCGTCGATTGCGTTTTCCTCGGGAATTTCCGAAATCGCTTCAGTTGGGTTTTCGCCGACTTCGGGAAGATTCAAATCGTCATCAAAACTCGGAAGTTCGCTGTCTGCGTCATCGGAAAAATCCGGGAGCGTATCGTCAAACGGAGATTTTTCTTCTGTTGCAGTTTCCGCAGCGTTGGATTCTGAAAAAATATCGTCTGCGGTATTTTCAATCGGTTCGTTCGTCGGGATTTCCGTATCGCCCGTCGGGGCGTCCTTAGTCTCGTCGATTGCAGGAATTTCATATTCTGCTTTTTCGGAGATGTCTTTTAGCGCATCCGCCTTGTTTGCCATCGCATCAGAAAGGCGTTCCGAGTTTTTATCTGAAGGCGTTGCTTCGTTTTTTTCGTTCTGCTTTGCCATCATTTTTGCCAAAAGCCCTCCGCCTGCGGCAACGGCTGCAACCGCACCTGCAACTTTGGCGGCGGACGCATTGCTTTTTTCGGCGGATTTTTCAAGGGGACTTTCGCTTTCCAAATCAACTGTTTCGGGAATGTCAAAATCGTCGTCTTCCATTTTTACGTCGTAATTCATAGGTTCAAGCCTTTCTTCAAGCGTCCGAGAGACGAGCGTTATGTTGGCGTTGCTTGTCGCACCCGTTTCGGGATCGATAAGAACAGCGGAAAGCCTGTTGTTTTCGTCCAAGGTTATTTTTAGGGGAATATCCACGCTGACTTTTGGGTGGGCAATAAGATTGTTAATTTGCAAGGAATCGATATATTCGGCGTCTTCCATTGTACCTGTATCTGAACGTGTACCTGTATCTGAACGGTAAAGGTCCACCACAACCCTAGACTGATTGTCCATGACTGTTGTCAGTCCGAGTTTTTTGCTGGCAGGCTGCCCGTCTTCCAGAATCGGGTAAAAAGAACCGTCCGCTAATTTTATTCCTATTTGTTTCATAAACGCCTCGCTCTGTAAAATGCAGAAAAAATTACTCTCAAATTATCGGTATAAATATGTTAGTCTAATATCGGCATTTTTGCAAAAATTGTATAAATGGAATTTAACGGTAAACGATTTTTTACATCTTTGCGGAAAACCGAAAGCGGAGCGAAAAATTGTCGCCCAGCTTTGGTCGGAACTGTCTAAAAATCAGTTGCTTTTTTGACAGCCCTGTTATTTTTGTCTATCTTGCGTAATCGTAAACAAATTCCGTCATATCCGCCATTTCGTTCACGGTTGTTCCGAACTTTTTTGCCACATTGTAGACCGTAATTCGTGAGATATTTCCGGATGTGTCGTTCTTTACCACGGAACGTTTTATGATTTTGTTTTCCGAATTGTATGTCGTTACTTCATTCAAAGTTTTGTCGCTTGAATATCTGAACACGTCCTTGAGTTTTACGTTTCCCGTTTCGTCGTGGTACGAAATCGAATCGATAAGTCCTGCGTCGTTGTAGGAATAACGCCGTTCATCGTCAAGCATTCCGTCGCCCGAATATTCATATTCAACATCAAGTTTTTTTGCGGCGTTGTATTTGTAGATTATTTTCCAGATAAGTCCACCCTCGGCGTTGTAGTAACTTTCATCGGTCAGAATTTTATCCGTATACGTGTAGATTGTCTTTGCCTTGAGAGTTCCGTTTTCCGTGTATTCCGATTCTTCGGATTTAAGCCCGTCTTTGTACGTAATCGCCGTGTTCCATATCTTTTTGTTGTCGGAATCGAAGCAGGCGCGCGCTGAAAGATTTCCCATGGAATCGTAGGAACTCGTTATCTTGTTCACAAGAACGTCCCTAGGCGTGAATTCGGAAGATTCGGTTACCCTTCCGAGAGAATCGTAGGAATTTACGATTTTTCTGCTTGGAGTGCGAAAATATTCTCCGAATTTTGACGCAATGCTGAAATCCGTCTGAGTGACAGTTTTTGCCTTTGTTTTTAATTGGGTTGCAGAAACGATGTCATAAGAAAATGAAGAAGCGCCAATAAGACCAGCGAACGCTATTATAAGTAATTTTTTCATAAAGCCTCCGTAAAAGTTTACCGATTTTCGGAATCGGACATGGACTATCATTATAGACGTAATAGTAGGAATTTGTCAAAATGTATTAAGATTCTTTTGTAAATGTGCGGAAAATGTAAGCCTTCTAAAGTGCGGATTTTTTATTAATTTTGGAAAAATTAAGATTTTTGAAAGAATCCTTTTGATTAATCGCACATGGAGCGAAAATGACTTTTGATGAATGGAACAGTTTTTTGACTTTCAGGAAGGAATTTTCCGAAAAGGTCATGGAATGGAAGCGTTTTTCCAATCAACTTCTTCCTTTGCAAAAAAAAGCGGCTATGTCGGACACGCCTTTTTACAATGTCGAAAATCCTCTTGTCTACAACACCGCGTTGGATTCCGTCTTGCCCGAAGACGAAATAAAACTCATTGTGATTGGCGATAATCCGGGAAAAAACGAGCAGCTGAACAAGAACCGAAAATACCTTGTGGGGCAGTCGGGAAAACTTGCGGAAGGATTTTTTAGACGGAACGAAGAATTGGGCGTGGATTTCAGGAAAAATGCAATCATACTGAACAAAACTCCCGTGCATACGGCAAAGACAAGCCATCTAAAATATTTATTAAAAAACGGAAGCGAGGAAATCGGGCAACTGATTGAAGAAAGCCAAATTTGGTTTGCAAAAAAAACAGTGGAACTACACAAAAGTCTAAAAAATTGTCGCTTGTGGCTTGTGGGGTATGCCGAACTCAAGCCGGGCGGGATATTTAGGTCTTATGGCGAAGAATTAAAAAAATCGTATAAGGAAAATCCTTCGTGGAATAATGTCTATGTTTTTCAGCATTTTTCGATGAACTGTTTCAATAGAGATTTGAACGCATATCGTGCAAATAATCCAAGCCTAAGCCTTGAAAAATCGCTTGAATTGCTAGGAATCCTTCATAGAAAAGAAATATTTGGCTTTTAAAAATGGCGGAAAATTTTCGTTTGCCAAATTTGTTAAATATTTACCGGCGGCTTTGTTTTTGCCGCCGGTAAAATTCTGCGGACGGCAAGCGGAAGTAGTTCCGTTTTGCCGTTCGCTATTGCTTTTTGTGTGATTTAATCCCAAGGATAGGGAGTAACTGTAAGTTTTATCGGTTCGTAGCTACTTTTGAAATAGAAAGTCAGGTAAAGCTCCTTTTCATTAATTTTCTTCTCCATGCGGATTGATGTAATCAGCAGAGTGTATTCATTTGGTGCTTTTCCTTTAGCGACAGAAACGTATTGCTTGCTTTCTACTGCAAGGTCGTTAAGGCTTGTACCTCCATTTACAGAAAGATAATAATCATCCGTTTTGTGATTGTCATAATTAACAAGACTTGCATTCTTAAGCTGGAATCCTTTCGGACTTTTTTCACCCAACAATTCTGTGTTGAAACTCCGTGGTAACCATTTTGATTTTGCAGTTGCTTTATTGCCCGAAATATTAAGACTGAATAGGAAATTTTGCTCTAAGAATTCTTTTGTAACTTTCATAAATCCGCTTTTTTCAACTTGAACAGGTTTTACAGAAGGAGCGTCATGAGCCCCTGTATTTACAGCAGCAATATTAGCGGTTTTTTGAACATAGTAATTCACTTTTATTGAGCCGGAATAGTCATCCGCTTCAATTCCGCTGTTTTTTGGGTCAAATATCGCATAAGATAAGTCGGAATCGCCGCTGCCGTTCACAATTTTAATGTGTCCGCCGTCCTTTTTATAAGTGTCCTGATATTTTTTGAATTTTGAGCCGTCGCCGACATTGAAAATGTTATTTGGCGTTGAGTTCTGATACTTTGCAAAAGCATAAATGGAAGACGCAAACGTATCTGTCGGCACTTTTAGTATGTCGTCCCGAACTTTTTTTGCAACATAGTCGAATACGTCGGTTTCCTTAAAATAGTCGTATCCGATGTTAAGGAATGCAGGTCCTATTACTTCAATGCTCTCTGTTTTTGTTTCTTCCGTGCCGCCTTCGGCAAGCTTCTTGTATACAGGTGCATATTTCGGAGAAACTTTGATTTTACCGTCCGAGGTTTTCGTAAATGTAGCGGTCAGTTTATAAGGTTTTTCGGAATTTTTGAAATCTATTGTTTTTCCGTTTTCAAGATTAAACGACAAGTCAAGATAATCTCCGGGATTTGCGGCATTTTTTAATTTATTTATAAAATCATCCAACTTTAAGTTATTTTCTATTGCTTCGTCGAGGATTATTTTATCTCCGTAATTTTTTGATAACGGTGTACTTGAATAAGGGTGAGAAAATCCTTCCGCAGTTATTCTGTTAGAAAAACTCTTTCCGTCTTTAGTGCCTTTTACTTCAACCGAAAAAGTTCCGGTTTTGTCATCATAAGAAATAATTTTCTTTTCGGTAAAAGTAAGCCCCGTAACGGTCGGAGTTTCGGTCTTAATTTTTTTTGCAGCGTCAGATGCGGTTATATCACCTTTTGTCAGAGAAAATGCGCCAATCAAGTCTGCAAGTTTGAATTCTACGGTCTCTTCGGTTGGGCTTGGAGTTGGAGATGAGCCGTTAGCGTTGTTGTCGGTATTTCCCATGTTTTGCGTACAAGCGGATGCAAAAAGCAGTGCGGTTAAAATTGCGGAAAACACAATAATATTCGATTTTTTCATCTTTCCTCCTAAAATCCTGTAGAACATTGAATAAAATAGATTCTTTTTGAAAATATTTTATGCGGAAATCGATTCCGCCGGATTTTTAGTTTTGCGGCGGATTTTGAAAATCATTAATGCCGTAAGCCGTTCCGTTTACACGCATTAAGATATTCGATATTGAGAATATAACAAAATGTATATATAGGTCAAGCGAATTATTGAAAGCCACTTTGACCGCATGTCTTATCTTTCTGAAAGTATTTTCGCTAGTCTTTCATGTTCCTGTATATTTCGAATTCTTTTAGCATTTCAGAATCTTTGTTCCTGTCAAATAGGGAAACCAGTACGGTTACCAATAGGCATACGGTGAACGCAGGCAAAATTTCGTAGACGTTGAAAATTCCACCTTTAAGGTAGTGCCATGTTACATCGGTTATTCCGCCTGAAATGAGTCCGGCGATTGCGCCTTTTGCTGTCGTTCCTTTCCAGTACAGAGCAAGAAGTACAAGTGGTCCGAATGTTCCTCCGAATCCTGACCACGCAAATGATACGAGTCCGAAAATTGAACTGTTCGGATTTAGTGCGAGCGCAAGTCCAATCAGTGCGACGACAAATACGGATATTCTGCTTACAAGAAGCACGGTTTTGTCGCTGGCGTCTTTTTTTATAAGACCTTTGAATATGTCTTGTCCTATTGCCGATGATGCGGAAAGCAGTTGCGAGTCCGCCGTCGACATTGAAGCTGCAAGAATTGCGCACAAAAAAAGTCCCGCAATGAATGCCGGATACATTTTTAACATCGATTCGCTGAACACGGCTTCTTCAGTTCCCGGTCCTAAGATTTTTACGCCTTCTAAAACGGTGTCTACAGAATCTGCGCCAAGAAGAATGCCTTTGTTCAAAAGATACGCCGTTCCAAGAGTTCCGATTACGAATGTTCCTATGTATGAGATTATCATCCACGAAATTCCGATTCTGCGGGCTGTTCCGACTTCCTTGTTGGACCTTATTCCCATAAAGCGGACTATTATGTGCGGCATTCCAAAGTAGCCTAAGCACCACGAGAATGCCGAAATGGCGGAGGCCGGATTAAAAGTCTTGTTTGCAAGGAATTTTCCTTTGAAAATTTCTCCGAATTCTCCGCTCATGGCTCTTTCTGAAAATTCGTGTATCTGTTCTATTGCGTTTCCGATTCCGCCTGATGCGACAATCACGATTACAGAGGATGTCACAAATGCTATGAAAATCAGAGTGCCTTGGATGAAATCGGTGGTGCAGACTGCTTTATATCCGCCTAGAATCGTGTAGGAAAGTATTATCACGAATCCTATCAAAAGTCCGATGTTCCAGTTCAGACCGAACACGGAACGAAAGAGTTTTGCGCATGCCACAAGTCCGGATGCCGTGTAAATAGTAAAGAACACGACGATGAAAAAAACTGAGACAATCATAAGGACGTGAGATTTATCCTTGAATCTGTTTGTAAGAAATTCAGGAATTGTTATTGAGTCCCCGAATGCAATTGAGCATTTTCTTAGTTGCTTTGCTATTAGAAGCCATGCAAGATAAGTTCCTACGATAAGTCCCAAGGCAGTCCAAAATGTTTCCTTGAAGCCACCCAGATAGCAGAGCCCCGGAAGTCCCATCAAAAGCCAGGCGGAAGAATCCGATGCTTCTGCGCTAAGGGCTGTAACCCACGGTCCTACTTTTCTTCCTCCAAGGAAAAAGTCGGATGCAGAGTTGTTGTTTTTTGCCGTCCTTAGACCGACGAAAATCATGAGACCCAAATAGAGTGCGAATGCAATTATTTTTGCTATCACGGAAACTGTCATTTAAAACTCCAAAAACTTGATTTGTTATTATTCCTAGAAATGGTCTACAGTTTAGAGTTTATGGCTGAAATATGCAATTGTGTAATCGTCAATCTTTTTGAAACATAATTTTTCGTAAAGGCGGCAGGCGGCGTTGTTGCTTTTTTTTGCATACAGGACAGGCGTTTTTCTTGCATGAAGAATTTTTTTAAGCAAAACCAGCAGCAGATTGTAGCTGTAATTTTTTCTTCTGCTTGCTTTTTCCGTGTAAACTCCGCCAATCTGAACGCAGGAAAATCCGATTGCGTTTGTCGCCGCTTTTGACACAAACCGCCCGTCCGCATTTTCAAGTGCAATGACGTATTGATTCCGGAGCGCGTTTTTCAGTCTGAGCCTTGAATTGTCTTCGTTGAACTCAAATCCGTCGGGAAGGACTTCTTCAAGTTCGTAATTTTTTTGAAGTTCCGAAAGGCTTTGCATCAAGCCGGACGGAAGCTCTTTTTTGCAACGGACAACACGTTCATTTTTGAAAAGCGGAACCGCAGGAAGTCTGCGGAACGATTTTTCGTCAAGTTTCATCAGAATGTATTCGTTTATGAGGCTAGGTTTTTCGTAAAGCGGGCAAAGGCTTTGCAAAATCAGGAACGAGCCGTTTTTTGTTCCGTTTACGCACAGCGGCGCAGAAAGTTTTTCGTTCAGGTAAAAATCTTTTAGCGACATGGAAAAATCTTTTTGAAGCGCAGTGAGTTTTTCCGGATTTGCGAAGGGCAGGCAATGAAGGACGGTTTTTCTAAGGCTCAATATTCCGTAAATGTTTTTGGGAAGAACGTCGCCGGTAAAACAAACGTAGATGTCTTGCGCGGATTTTTTTATTGCGCTTGTAAGATGAACGCAGAACATTTCGTGCTTTTTCAGAAAATTTAACGCCGCGCCCTTGCAGGTTCTGCTCAGTTCTTCAAGAGGAAAGAAAACCATCGTTATGAAAACTGCGTTTACTGAATCGGATTCGGATTTCCGCCGAGAGCAAAAATCTGTTCTTTTAGAGCAATCATGTTGGAGGTCTGTTTTACAAGCCGGCGGGCAAGCATTTTGCTGAGGAAGATTCCGTAATGCGGATTCTTTCTGATTAGTGCCAGGAAGTCGCCGTTCGGAATTTTTATGAGTTTGCATTCCCCGATTGCGATTACCGTTGCGGTTCGCCTGTCGCTCAGAAGAAAAGCCATTTCGCCGATGAAAAGGTCGTTCGGCGTAAGAACGGACGCGAGTTTTCCTTGCGCATAGACCGCAAATCTTCCTGAAAGAATGAAAAATATGTCGCTTGAAATGTCGCCTTCTTTGCAAACTACCTGATGATTTTGGTATTCCAGCGACGGAAATGAAGTCATTATGTCGGGGATTGTGTTGGATTTGTCGATTTGGTTGTCTATTGAAAATGTAACCTCGTTTCCTTTTTCGTTGTAGGAAAGCGATTTTACCATCTGCATACTGATAGAAATGCCCCGCCCGTTGAAAGATTCCGAGCCGCTCATTTTGGATTTTGTGCGCCAATCAAAGCCGTTTCCGTCGTCCGTTATGGTGAATTTTGACGACGCTTTTCCGATTACGTAAGAAACGTGTATTTTTCTGTGAGAGAATTCTGAAATTTTTGCCTTTTCTTCTATTAATTGAAGAATGTTTCCGCCGTTTGAAAGGTAATTCTTTTTTTCTTCAAATCCGATTTCCAAATTTCCGTGTTCCAATGCGTTCGTCAAAAGTTCGTTGAACGTCATTTGAAGGCAAACTCTGTCGTCTTTTGAAATTCTGTTTGTGTTGTAAAGATAGCTTACAAGAAAGTTCGTGTAAAATTTCAAGTCCAGCGGATCGTTTCCGCATACGAATGTTCCCGCTTCCTGTCCGCCTGCAATGTCTCTCATTCCCCGATTAAAAAGAAACTGCTGATTTTGATACAGTATTCGAAGAATGCGCACAAAATGTTCGCTGAAATCGTCAATCGTTTGAATTGCGAGCATATTCATGTCTTTTAATTGTTCCAGTTCCGAAACCTGAGCCTTGTCCTTGCAGACAGCAATAACGCCCCCGTAATGGAGCCAAGAATCCCGGTTTATAAGGTTCAGAATCCGAAAGCAGTCTACGTCGTCGGATGAAAAATCCAGCACTTTTATTTCAGGAAGTTCGTAGTCGATATGGCTGATTATAGCCTCGGTTTCGTTGTACACGTCCGTTGTGAAAATAGACGGATATAATTTACAGACGTACAATACAGTGTCGATTACTCTTTTGTTTGTCGATGCCGTTATTATTTTCTTCATGAAGCCCTCCTGTATTTTTGTATATATATTGTAGTGGAATTTGGGCTAAAAAGAAACTGTGCATTTTAAAACATTCCCGCGCTTTTAATCTTTTATTACCTGCAGGGATTTTGACTGATATTTAGGAATGAATTTTTTGGAACTTCCCGTTTCGAATCTTACGGAAATAACTATGTCCTGCCCGGAATTGTTTATGCTTTCTACGATTCCATAGCCGTAGTCGTCGTGGAAAATTTTTGTTCCTTTTTTGAATTTATCCGCAAGGATTGAGTTGGGGTTTGAAAAGTAGTGCTTTTCGCTTTCCGTTTCCGGACGAACGCCCTGAATGTCGAATGCATTTTCCGCTTCTTTGATGAAAATGCTCGGCATCATTTCTTGAAAGCGTCCGTACAGACGGCGGGTTTTGCAGCTTGTTACGGTGAGTTCTTTTTTTGCCCGCGTGATTCCTACGTAGAAAAGCCGGCGTTCTTCTTCAAGGTCGCTGCCGATTTTGTCTTCCCTCGGGAAAATTCCGTTTTCAAGTCCCGTGATTATTACCCGTTCGAATTCCAGACCTTTTGTGTTGTGCAATGTGATTAGCGTAACGGAATCGGCTTCGTCGTTCATTCCGTCTGAAAGAACTCTGTCAAGATTTATCGTGTCAAGAAAATCTATAAGCCCTTGAATTGTGCATGGAAATTTTGCGGCGTAGTTTGCAAGTTCTTCCATATTTTCGACTTTGCTTGAGCCGTCCACATCGTCTTTTGCTTTGTGATATTCAAAAAGTCCGGTTTCTTCAACAAGATGATTTATGAAAAGCGAAAGCGGCGGCGCGACATGGTTATCTTCTTTTTCGGCCGCATCCGAGGCTTCTTTTGAACTTTCTTCCAGCTGTTCGCCAAGATTTTTTATTATTCTTGAAAATTCTTTTACGCCTTCGCCCGCTTTTTTAGGGAGTTCCTGAACAAGCTCTTCCGCCGCATTTATGATGTCCGCATCTTCATTTTGTTCTTTTTTTACGCCGTGAAATGCCGCGATTATTTTTTCTTGGGATTTTTCGCCTATTCCGCGGACAGGTTTATTTGCGATTCTTTGGAACGCAACTTCGTCTTTGCGGTTTGCAATCAGCGAAAGATAGGCAAGCGTGTCTTTGACTTCTTCCCGCTCATAAAATTTTAACGACCCGACGACTTTATACGGAATTTTTGAACGAAGAAATTCCTGCTCAAATTCCATGGACTGGGCGTTCGTTCTGTACAGAATTGCAAAATCCGAATAGCGCGAGGTTGCGTTTTTGCATTCAACCGCTTTTTTTATGATAGCGGTGCAAAGTTTTGCTTCCATGTCTTGATTTTCAAGAAAAATAAGGGCGGGCTTTGTTCCCTTGCCTTTTTCGGCGATAAGATTTTTTCCAAGCCTGTCCTGATTGTGCGAGACCACCGCATTTGCCGCTTCAAGAATTTTTTCGGTGGAGCGGTAATTCCGTTCAAGGCGGATTAGTGTCGTTCCTGAAAATATTTCGGGGAATTGCAGAATGTTTTGGATTTCCGCCCCTCGGAATCGGTATATTGACTGGTCGTCGTCGCCTACCACGCAGACATACATTTTGCTTCCTTCGTTTGTTCCGCTAAGTGCGTTCAGAAGTCTGAACTGGGCTACGTTTGAATCCTGATATTCGTCCACCATTATGACTTTGAATCTGTTCTGCATTTTCTTTCTAAGGTTCGGATCCGATTCAAGAAGTTTTACAGGAAGCATTACAAGGTCGCCGAAATCTACGTTTCCTGTTTTTCTCAGCCGTTCTTGATATGCGGCATATATTTCTGCAAGGTCTCCGTCTTTGTCGATTTGCCCAAGGTCGTCTTCCGGGCTAAGACAATAGTCCTTGCAAAGCGCGATTTTTCTTGCCGCAATTCCCGCCTGTTTTTTTGAAAGACCTGAAACGGCGTTTTTTAATAAAGCAGCCGAGTCCGCGTCGTCATAAACGGTAAATGATTTGCTTAAAAAAGACGATTCATAATATCGGCGCAAAAACCAGGCTCCGAACGAATGAAATGTTTTTATTTGAGTTTCGACGGCTCGCGGTTCAAGAGAAAGTGCGCGTTCCCTCATTTCTGCGGCGGCTTTTTTTGTGAACGTTACAGCTAAAATCTGCCAAGGTTCAAGGGCTTCGTGCTGAATAAGATATGCTATTTTTGTGGTTATCACACGGGTTTTTCCCGAACCCGCGCCTGCAAGAATCAGCAGCGGAGAACCTGTATGTTCAACCGCCTTTTTTTGTTCAGGATTCAGACTTTCCAAATATTCATACGCCATGGTGAAATTATAATGGCTAACACAAAAAATGAACACCGACAAATCCGAATTGCAAAAAAAGGCAAATTCTGTTTTGTAAATAATTTTTGATTTTTGCGGAGTTCTTTTCCGGTTCATTTTTTTATGCCGTTCTGCTAATATGCAATTCATGCGAAAACTTTTTATTCTATTTGTTTTATTTTCACTTGTTTTTGCCTCGTGTTCGGGTGTTATGGGTTACAGCGTGCTTTTGTGGAATGTCCCGGAACACGAACTTGAAGGCGGCGACATAGTTCCCGTTTACATAAAATCGAACATTTCTCACGTTTACGTTATCGGAACAAAGAACGAAAAGGAAAAAGCGGAAGTTCCTCTTTGGCAACTCACTGAACCGGAAAGCAGGCGAAAAGCCGTAAAAACAGCCGAAAAATTCAAGGAATTTGCGCATACGTATGCGTCCGTTGCGCTTGACGGGCTTCCGATGCGTTCGGAGGCGGTGAACACTTCAAAGCAGGTGTACAGATTAAGAAAGAACGAAAGCATAAAAGTCCTTTACAAAGGAAAAGGACAAGCCGTAATGTCCGGAAACACGCCTCTTGAAGGCGACTGGCTTAGGGTTTTGACTTCCGACGGAACCGGAGGTTGGTGTTTTTCTTACAATCTTAGGCTTTACGATGTGGACAAGCACGGAAACCGCAAAGGCTCGGAGGAAGTTTTAAACGACGACGAAAATGTTGACGATTTGGAAAGCGTTCTTTCCGAAATTTGGTATCCTGATTCTTACAAATCGATGATTGATTCCGGGCGAATCGACATTGAAAAACTGAATCCTTCGTATATGTTCCATTTGGATTCGGATTCAAAAAAACTTTATTTTAATATGCCCAAAATAAACAAATCCTGGGATTTTAAAGGCTCGGCGCTCATTTCTGACGGGCAGTACAAACTTACGGATATTCCGATTGCGGTTTCCGTCCGCCGGGAGGATTTTGTGGTCGTGCGCTACACGGGCGAAAACGGAAAGCCGGAAGATTTTAATTTTGTTACGATTACGCAGGATTTGGACGAACTTGTTCAAGCCGAAGTAGACCGCCGCAAGGTTATATACGAAAAACTTTATGAACTTGGACCTTATTTTAAAAGTTCAAGTTACGGCTCGCTGGAATTTAAAGCCGACAATTCGTTCGTCTGGAACGGAAACAGACTTTTGGTTCCTTCGATTCTTCCGTCCGTGAAAAACAAAGGAAATGTCCGAATAAAATACTTTTTATCAAGAACACTTTCGGCTTCGTACGACGGAATTATTACGTTCGTTTTTGACGGAATCGCAAAAGAAGTGAACTTCCTTTACAAAATAGAAGAGAACGGACTTAGGTTCGAGGACGCAAGCGGTGCCGTTATAAAAAACAACATTTTGACTGAACGTTCGATGAGTCCCCTTGTAATATTTTTCTCGAAGGATTGAAATCGGATGGCGTTCGTTCAGTTTTCAAAATTAAGTCTTGCGTTCGGCGACAGGGACATAATAAAAGATGCAAGCATAAATCTTCAGACAGGCGCAAAAGTTGCTTTGACGGGGGCAAACGGCGCCGGAAAATCCACGCTTATGAAAATAATGGCGGGGCTTGTTCCGCCGGATTCGGGAACGGTGTCCGTTCAGAAAAATTCGCGAATCGCCTATCTTCCGCAGAGCGGGCTTACTCATCATGGGCTGACGCTTAAAAGTGAGGCTGACAAAGCGTTTCAGTTCGGCTACGAAATTCAGGCAAAAATTGACGAAATCGGCGAAAAATTAAAAAATGAAGCAGCCGGAACTCAGGCTTTGCTTGAGGAACAGGCGGATTTAATCGCAAAACTTGAAGAATCCGGGTGGCACAGAAGAAGCGCGACCGCAGAATCCGTGCTAATCGGGCTCGGTTTTTCAAGGAACGATTTTGAACGCAGAACGGAAGAATTTTCAGGCGGTTGGCAGATGCGAATCGCTCTTGCAAAGGCGCTTATGCAAAATCCGGACGTGCTGCTTTTGGACGAACCGACAAATTATCTTGACATAGAAGCAAGAACTTGGCTTGAAGATTTTCTTTTGAATTTTAAAGGCGCGTTCGTTCTTGTAAGCCACGACAGATATTTTCTTGACGTTACGATAAACGAAGTCTACGAACTTTTTGCAGGAAACTTAAAGCGATACAAGGGGAATTTTTCCCATTACGAAGAAGTCCGTGCGGTGGAACTAAAAACGCTCATCGCCGAATATGAAAAGCAGCAGGACGAAATTTTAAAACTGGAAGATTTTATTCGCCGTTTTGGCGCAAAGGCAACAAAGGCAGCTCAGGCGCAGGAACGCCAAAAACAGCTGGATAAAATTCTTGAAAACAAAATTGAGATTCCCGAAAATCTGAAGAAAATCCATTTTGCTTTTCCCGAAGCGCCTCATGCGGGGCGTTTGGTTTTAAGGCTCCGGGAGATTTCAAAATCCTATGATTCAAAAAAAAATGTTCTTGATAATCTGGAACTCACAATCGAAAACGGCGAACGGCTTGTGGTTGCGGGGCAAAACGGAGCCGGGAAGTCCACGCTTTTAAGAATCATTTCCGGGAACGACACCGATTTTACCGGGGAAGTTATTCCCGGCGCGGGCGTGAAAATCGGTTATTTCAGTCAGGATAACGCCGAAACAATAGTCGGAGAAGAATCCGTGCTTGATTATGTGGAAAATCTCGCTCCAACCGAACTGATTCCGAAAGTCCGGGATATGCTCGGCGCGTTTCTTTTTAGGGGAGATGATGTGTTCAAAAGTCTTGCCGTTCTTTCCGGCGGAGAAAAAAGCAGAATTGCGCTCCTTTTGCTTCTTTTAAGTCCGAATAATCTTCTAATTTTGGACGAACCCACGAATCATCTTGATATGCATTCCAAAGACGTTTTGCAGGAAGCGTTGAAAACCTTCGGCGGAACGGTGATTTTTGTAAGTCACGACAGAGGTTTTATCGAAAATCTTGCGACAAAAGTTCTGGAACTCAAAAACGGAGCGTTCAAGATTTTTCCCGGAGATTACAAATATTATCTTGAGCATATCGAAAATCCCGGCTGCATAAAATCCGAAGAACCGAAAAAAAGTACGGCGGAAGTGCAGGCTGCGGCTCCATCGGGAAAACTCGATTGGGAAGAAAAAAAACGCCAGGAGGCGGAGCGGCGGAAGTCCGAAAAAATCATCGCAAAACTTGAGGAAGATATTTCCCGAACCGAATCCGAAATATCCGCTTTGAACGAAAAACTGAGCCTTCCCGAAGTTTATGCAAATGCGGAAAAAGCAAAAGAAATCCAAAGAAAACTTTCGGAACTTGAATCAAAACTTTCCGCCCTTTATTCAGACTGGGAAAATGCCGTGGGTGGACAGCAAGCGCATTAGGCTTGCCCGAAAAATGATTGAAAGCCGATTTGACGCCGGAGTTTTGGAAAAAACTTTCAATTCGTAGGACGAAAATGCTTTTGCTCCGCAACTTCTGCAAATGAACGGAAAGTGTTGTAAAAGTTTTTGCGGGAATACGAACTTTCGCAGAAGTATGGTGTCGGTAACGGAAAATTCCGAATAAAAAAGCGTTGAAAAAGCAACAACTTTGCGTCAGCTTTTATTTTAAAACCGCATAAAAGTAATTCACAATTATCAAAACAGGAATAATTGCAAAATCCGTTTTTATTAACAAGTCTTTTAAAAACGGGAGTTTTGTTCCGTAAAAACATGATACGGCAAGTGTTGTAAAAAAAACAAAATAAATAAGACCCGTTAGCAATTTGTAGATTATTCTTTTTTCAAAGGAAAAAACATACAGCCCTGAAATTTTCAAAAAAAGCGGCTTAAGTTTCCCGGATTTATATTTTTTATTATAAGTTTTTCTGTCTGTCTTTGATAATGCCGCACTGTTTCCCAAATATAAAAAAAACAGTTGAATAATAAGAAGAAGCATCAAACCGGGGCAATTTTTCATTATTAATCCTCCGTTGTTTTTTCGGCATATAATATAGACTATGCGTGCAAGAGCGAAACTGTAGCGGTCATATACTTTTGCCATACATCACCGGACATAATATGATAACACAGTATATTCTTTTTATCCGGTGAATATTCATATTTCCGACTGCCCGGATCATCCGGAGGCATTGTCCATCCAAAATATTGAATTAAAACATTATTGTTGTATCTTATGAGTGGGAGTAAAGAGTCTTTCGGATTTGCAGAAATCACTGATGTTTTTGTAACTTTATCAATACTTAAGTAATCATCTTTCAGAAGATATTTGTCGTTTTTATCAAAATATATAGTATAAGTCAGATTGTCTCGCGGAGGGAAATAGCCCGGAACCTCTGTAAGAATATTTGTTAAAGTCAGATAATCTTTATTATTTTGTATTTCAATATTGAAACATCCGTCTCCACTATATTTTTTATGAATATGAACAAGTTCTTGTTGAATATTTATATCTAAATTTTCAACAGTATATTCACTTATAGTTCCGTCTAATTTTTCTATTATCCCCTGTTCATTAAACTTTGCTTCAATAAATTGCCCTTCTGAATTCTGAACAATTTTTTGCATCGTGCAAAAATATACGTTGTACAAATCAATACAAAAATAGCAAAAATTATCTTTTTTATTTTCTATCTTCTATGCAACAGCTCATTTCCGCTTCGAAATCCGTTTTTTACTTCAGGAAACTGAACGAAATTCACTCAATTTCCGAAGTACTCAAACATATCCCTATTTGTAGGACTAACATCCGGTATTTTCAGATAAGCTGAAAACGCCGGATGTAAGGTAAAAAAAAAGATTGTATTTTAATTACTTAGGATGTTATTTTCTTCTGAATAATAAGTACAACATGATATTGGGGAAAAGGTTATTATTGAATATCCTAATTTCCCAGCGATTTTTTCCGGAATAGAAAAATCATAATTTTGAGAATTTTCAAATATTTTTACTGAATTTTGAAAGTTAAATTTTGAAATATAGGACATAAGCATCTTATATTCATCAAAAGCTAATATAAGAGGATCAACAGAAACTCCATAACTAAAGTCCGAATATCCGTTATGTAAGAAAATAACATATTCATTATTCATTGCTTTCTCTATAAATTTGTTAAACATCATTCAACTCCTAAAGGTGTTAATATAGCAGGATTTATTATATCCGCTTTCTACTGATTTTTGAGCTTCCATACCATAAGCTGAGGATAATGCAGATGAAGTTCTTCCAAGCATTGAGCTTGCCTCTACTATAGCACCGATAGGCATATCTACGAAACCTCTGATTGTAAGAGATTTTGTTTTCCAGCTTTCCGCCTTGTCACCTCGCATTTAAAACTTAAAAAATCGATAGACTTGAAAATTGCAGTTGACTGGAAATCACATAAATATGGGTTCTTAGGGGTGCCCCCTAAGCAGTCGGGCGGACATTGTAAAGCTTCGTTTATCCGATAGCCGCTCGCATGTCCGCCCCACAAATCGGACTAATGTCCGATTTGTGAAAGATGATACTTCTAAGATAGTGGGGATGTTCAATTAGTACAAGGCAGCTTATGCACGTTTTCCCAGCAGGAAAACTTGGGGCGGCGGGCGAGGAATAAAAGGGTGAAAGACCCGTTTATCCGCCGTCCCCGGTCTGACGGGGTGTCCTACCCCTCCCTTAATAAAACTTATACTTTGAATTTCCCTACTTCTCTTGCCAAGCCCTCGATACTTTCCTTGTTCTTCATTGCAAGGTCGTTTACTTCGTGAACGGCGTTGTTTATCTGCGACACGCCTGCGCTCATCTCGTTCATCGAATCCTTGATGACCGCCGTAAGGCTGTCGAGCTTCTGCATCTCGTTTGCAACGCCCTTGCCACCAATCAACATTTCCTCCGAGCCGTTTTTGACTTCCACCGTAACCGAATTGATGTTCTTTATGGCGGCAAGCACTTCGCGGCTTCCGTTTTCCTGTTCGCGCATGGCGGAGGTAAGTTCAGCACTCATTCCTCGTACATTCTCCGCCAGCTGGAAAATCGCGTTGAACTTCTCCTCCACGACTTTAGAGCTTTCTGCAAGTCCTCGAATATCGTCGCTAAGGTTTTTGAGCGTGTCGGTGATGGTCTTTCCTTGAACCGAAGATTCCTCCGCCAACTTACGTATTTCGTCAGCGACGACTGCGAATCCCTTTCCGCTTTCACCTGCGTGAGCCGCTTCGATTGCAGCGTTCATCGCAAGCAAATTGGTTTGTGAAGCGATGTTCTGAATCACGCTGGACGCTTCAATCAAACCGCCTGATTCATCGGCTATTTTCTGCGTTACCGTATTAGATGTCAAAAGCGTCGTCTTTCCCTCGGAAGTCGCCGTCGAAAGCATTTTTACCATGTTGTCGCTCTTCTCAAGCGACTGCGTAATAGACGCAATGTTCGCCACCATCTCCTCTATAGAGGCAGAAGACTGTGTTACGCTCGCCGCCTGCGTTTCGATGCTTCCGTTCAACTGCTCAATTGTGCGGATGATTTCTTCCACCGTGCTTGAAGTTTCAGTAACGCTCGCCGCTTGGTTCATGGTCTGCTGCTTCACGCCGTTGATGTTCGCCGTTATTTCGTTTATTGCGCTTGCCGTCTCGGTCATATTGCTTGAAAGCTCGTCGCCGATGGACTGCATGATATTGGAACTTGCCCCGACAGTTTTTATGGATGAGCCTATTTTAGCAATCGTTTCGTTAAAGTATTCGGACAAATCCGTTATCTCATCGTTGCCCGTAACAGGAAGTCGGACGGTAAGGTCGCCTTCGCCTTGAGCAATGCCCTGCAACGCACCAACTGTTGTTTCAATCGGGTGTACGATTTTTAGGGAGGTCAGGTAAACGATGATAAGCGCAATAATAAAAATGATAGCATTGATGATGACTATCGAGATGCGCAATGTGTCCACTGTTCCCATAAATTCATGCACCGGAGCATCTATGATTATTGTCCAATCGGTGCTTTTCATCTTGGTATACGAGGCAATAACCTTTTCTCCCTTGTATTCGTAGAAACCGATTGAAGGTTTGTCAATCTCTACTGCCATTTTTTCAAAAGCAGCGCAGGATGCAAGAGATGAATCCTTTTTAGCCTCTTCGACGGTATTTTCACGATTTTTAACCAACGCTGCATCTTTGTCTGCAACCGTGCTTCCTGAACTATCCAAAATATAACATTCTCCGGATTGACCAACGCGAATTTCCTTGATTTGGTCGGAAAACCAATATGCATTGATAATCGCATCGAGCGTTCCGAAAATTAAATGATTGTCATCATATATTGGAATTGACAAAATACTGATTAAATCGTCAGGGTTAAGCGCATTCGGAAAAGGAGCGGAGACTCCTTTTCCGCCTTTTATTGCAGTCTGAAACCAACTTTTATCGCTGTTATTCAAAATAGTGCCCGAATAGTACGTTTTTCCTCGTGAGTCGGTGAGCTGCAAATGATTTATAAGAGGATTTATAGAGGCTTCGTGTTCCAGAATGGCGCTCTTTTCAGCCGCCGAAAGCGACTCATCGCGCAAGTCCGGCATCCGTGCAACGCCCTCAAGAAACTGAAAGAATGCTGAAATGCGCCCGTCAATAATTTCTGCAACGTCATTCGCTTTGTCAATTAAGTGTGTTTCTACTTTTTCGATTACCGCTTTTCGTGCAATTTTTGTTGCAAGAACGCCCAAAATTGTTATTGCGGCAAAAACCAGCAAGCCGAAAATTACCAGCAACTTGTTCTTGATAGAAAAGCGTTTTGCTTGTTTTTTCATAAAAATCTCCTATAAATTAAAGGGGTCTATCCCCTTTGGAATCCCCCGCGGGGTTCTTAGGGGGTTGCCCCCCTAAGCGGTTCTTTTGAAGAAAGGTGGGGTCATAGGGGAGGAAAGGAACTTTTAGCCGAAAAAGTGCCTTCCCTCCCCTATATACATTCAGATTGAATTGTCCCAATCCTTCGAACCTTCCTATATCAGTTTTACGGTCAGACCGTCATTAGCTTGCAGGCTGCTCCTTCATTATAATATCGGACTCCCCGATATTAGCGTATAGTGCTGTCCGATATTATAGTATCGGGAATACCCACATTATCGTGAAGAGCTTCTCTTCATTATGTTGAAGCGGAGTTCTTCATTACCGTGAAGAACATTCTTTCATTAGGCTGAAGATGTGAGGAACAGGTAGTGATTACCGGTAAAATGGGGGGGGGGTAAGAATAGTGAAGTTTTTCACTTTGTTCAACTCCTTTGTTGATTGTACGAAAGTAATTATTATTATATTGCCGACGGATTAAAAAACAAGAGAGAGTATTGTGGTTTTTAAGATTTTTTCAAAAACGTTTTGTTTATACAAACGTTTTTATGTTTTCTTTTGGATTTTTCATAATATTCGGCGGAATAGGTTCCCGACTGTGCTACGCCGTTATCCTTCCGTGGAAAATCTATTCCATTTAGTCTTTTAAAAAGTTATAATCCGTTCCATGACAAAAGACGAACTTTTAAAACTTCAGAACGGAAGCGATATCCGGGGAATCGCACTTGAAGGCGTTGAAGGCGAAAACGTAAATCTTACAGAAGAAGCCTGCCTTAAAATCGGCGGCGGATTTGCAAAATGGATTTGCAAAAAAACAGGAAAATCCTGCGACAAAATCACAGTCGGAATCGGGCGGGATTCCAGAATCACAGGGCCGTTTTTGGAGCTTGCTCTTACAAAAGGGCTTATGGCAAACGGAATAAAAGTCGTTCGTTGTGGAATGGCGACAACGCCCGCGATGTTCATGTCTATCGTTTTTGAGGCCACGGATTTCGATGCTTCAATAATGATTACGGCAAGCCATCTTCCGTTCAATCGAAACGGCGTAAAGTTCTTTGACAAAGATGGCGGTCTTGAACACGAAGACATAGAATCGATTCTTGAATTTGCGGACGGCGAAGAAATTGACGAAATCAAAAAGGCTGACATTTCCGGCTGCAAAACCTACGATTTGATAGAAACTTATTCCGCACATCTAAGAAATTCAATTTGCAGGGAACTGAACTCAAGCGAAGGGAAAAAACCGTTGGAAGGTCTTCACATAGTAGTTGACAGCGGAAACGGGGCTTCGGGATTTTTTGTAGAAAAGATTTTGAATCCGCTTGGGGCTGACACTTCGGGAAGCCAGTTTTTGAATCCTGACGGATATTTTCCGAATCATATTCCGAATCCTGAAAACAAGGATGCTATGAAGTCGATTCGGGATGCGACGGTAAAAAACAATGCAGACCTTGGGCTTATTTTTGACACGGACGTTGACAGAATGAGCGCTGTTCTTTCCGACGGAAAAGAAGTCAACAGAGATTCGATAATCGCTATGGTTGCTGCGATTCTTGCTCCTGAAAATCCGGGAAGCACAATTGTTACGGATAGCGTAACTTCCGACAGGCTCACAAAATTTCTTGAGGAAGAATTGAAACTCAAGCACTTCCGTTATATGCGCGGATACAAAAACGTAATTAACAAGCAGAAGGAACTTAACGAAAACGGAATAAATTGTCCGCTTGCGATGGAAACGTCGGGGCATGGCGCTTTGAAGGAAAATTATTTTTTGGACGACGGCGCATATCTTGCCGTAAAGATGATTGTTGCGCTTGCAAAAGCTTCAAAAGATGGAAAAAAACTTGAAAGTCTGATTGAAAAACTTTCTCCGCTTGTGGAAGAAGGCGAATATCGTTTTAAAATTCTTGCGGATGATTTTAAGTCCTATGGAAAAAATGTCCTTGAAATCTTTGAGGAAAGGGCAATACAAAAAGGTTATTCGCTTCCCGAAAGCTACGAAGGAGTGCGGATTTCATTTACGGAAGGCGATGCTCAAGGCTGGATTCTTCTTAGAATGAGCCTGCATGATCCTGTCATGCCCATGAATATCGAAGGAAACAGAAAAGGCGACCTTGCGAAACTTGTAAAAATTGCGCAAGATTTGATGAAAGGCTTTGAAGAACTTGAAATAAGTTGCCTAAAGTAGCCGGATTTTGCCGGATTTTATATTTTAGCGAGGAAAACATGACAATATTGCAGAGCGTTATCCTTGGACTTATTCAGGGAATCGCAGAATTTCTACCGATTTCATCTTCGGGGCATCTTGCTGTTGCGCAAAATCTTTTCGGGCTTAACGAAGTTCCGCTTTTGTACGACATCCTGCTTCACGTCGCTACGCTTTTGGCAGTCGTAATTTATTTCAGAAAAAAAATTGGAAGGCTTTTTTGCGTTTTGGGTCGTTGGATTGTCCGCCGTCCATCCATGCAAAAAGAAGACGAAACGGATTTTCTTTCGGGAACGGACGAGCGTGGGCGACGCACGATAATTGCCGTGCTTATTTCTACGTTCGTTACGGGGGTAATAGGTGTTCTTACAAGCAAACTTATTCCCGAACTTTCGATAAAAGTTACCTGCTTTGGATTTGTCGTAACCGCATTTCTTCTGATATTTTCGTCCGTGATGGAAAAAAATAATGCAAAGCGAACAAAAACTCTTTCCGAAGAAAAAAAATCCGCCATGCAAACGCACGGAATATCGTGGGTTCAGGCGTTGCTAATCGGATTCATGCAGGGAATCGGCACGCTCCCCGGAATCAGCAGAAGCGGTTCTACAATCGCCGCCGGGCAACTTTCAAAACTGGACAGAACCGCTGCCGGCGAATATTCGTTCATCATTTCGATTCCGGCAATTCTCGGCGCATTTGTTCTTGGATTAAAAGACTATCTTGAACTTTTGAAAGAAGGTGCGATTTCGGAAATGCAATCTATAAAAATCGGAGTTACGCTTGCAGGCTGCCTTGTCGCTTTTGTTTCGGGCTATTTCGCACTTTTTTTTCTGATGAAACTCATAAAAAAAGGAAGGCTAGAATGGTTCGCTTTTTACCTTGTTCCTCTTGGCGTTTTGGGAATGATTTTTTTGAAATAAAAGAACGAATTATTCGGAACTCGGAAATCAAAAGGTGTAAGCCGAAATTCCGTTTTTAAGGAACGATTTTTATATTTCTGTTGCAGAACGTCATAAAATGCATTACAACCAACAAAGAGGTTTTGCGGAAGGATTTTTGAATCCGGATATGGAAAACTTCAATGTTTTTGGAACGGCATTTTTGTTACGTGGATTTTATTTTGGGAGTCGGCATGAAAAAAATCATAAAATATTTTACGGCAATTTCATTTTCACTTGCAATCGCAGTTTTTTCGCCCTTAAACCTGTTTGCAGCTGAATCAAATCCAGAGGAAAACGTAGAAGCGGAAAACGAAAACTCGTCTAAAGATTGGGCTGAAATCGGAAATCAAGGAAAAAAGGCTTTGAGCGAGGCCGGAAAATTCTTTTCCGACGCAGGGAAAAAAGCCCTTGACGACACCGGAAAAGCCATTTCCGACATCTACAAAGACATGAAAACTCCCAAATGCTACGGAAAATGGATTTACAAAAACGGAAAATCCCAGACGATAATCGAATGTAAAGAAAACAAAACGATGAGCGTCACTCAAAAATCAAACTCAAAAACCAAAAAATGGAGCGGCGTGTTTACGGCAACCGCCCACACAATCACGTTTGTAATCGTAAAAGAAAATGGAAAAACTCCCGAACCGAGCGCAACGTGGTTTTTCACGTATTCGTTGCAGGAAGGCGGCGAAAGCATAAAATTCCAATCGATGAATCTTCCCGAAGATGCGGACGGAACAAGTTTCAAAACTTCGGTTTTGTTCACTAAGTTTCGAATTTTTGCCTAAGATGAAAGCCGTTTATTCAGATTCTGCGGCGGTCGAAACCGAAGCGAAAGCACGTTTTCATTTTCCCGAATGTGTGATGATGGAAAATGCGGCTGCCGCTTTGCAAAAAGCTGTCGGTTTTGCGCTAAAAACTCAAAATCGAGCGGCGAGAAAAAGCGTCTTGATTTTTTGCGGCGGCGGAAACAACGGAGCGGACGGGCTTGCGCTTGCAAGAAGACTTTGCGGAAAAACGGAATGTAAAGTCGTGCTTTTACAAAAACCGAAAACCCAAGAAGCGCAAATTCAGTTGAAAATGGCAAAAGCGGTCGGTGTTTTGTTTGAGAATCTTGAAAATTTGGACTTTTCCGCACAAACGCCTCCAGCTGTTGTTGTCGATTGCATTTACGGAACTGGTTTTCACGGAAAACTTAGCGAAGCGGAAATCGAACTTATCCGAAAAGCAAACGCCCTTCCTTCGTTCAAAATCGCCTGCGACATTCCTAGCGGAATCGACAAATGCGGAAAAATCGAAACGGTTTTTGACGGAAAGCCGCTGGCGTTCAGAGCGGACAGAACCGTAACGATGGGTTGCCTTAAAACCGCACTTTTCACGGATTCTGCAAAAGATTTTACGGGTAAAATAAAACTTGCGCATCTTGGCGTAAGTTCTTCAAAATTCGGAACTTGCGGAAAACCGGACGCTTTCCTTCTTGGGAAAGCGGATTTGGTTCTGCCGATAAGAAAAAAGGCGGACACCCACAAAGGGGATTTCGGACACGCCGCAGTAATTCTTGGCGAAAAAGCGGGTGCCGGAATAATTGCCGGAACGGCGGCGTTGCGCTTTGGAGCGGGACTTGTAACTTGCGTTGAAAACGAAAATATTTCCGATCGTTTTAAAATGAATCCGGAACTCATGATTGCGCCATCGCTCCCTGAAAAAACGGATTCGCTTTTGATTGGAAGCGGATTGGGGCGGAATCCTGAAAAAACAGGTGAACTTATAGAAAAAACGATTTTTCCCTATGCGGAGACAAAAAATCCGTCGCTTGTTTTGGATGCGGATATTTTTTATGCGCCACAATTTCCGAGCCTGTTAAAAAAACTTGATACAAATCCAAACGCACGCACAATAATTACGCCTCACCCAAAAGAATTTTTTACAATCCTTGATTCCGTAAATCTTCTTTCTTCCGAAGGCGCGAATATCGGTTTTTCCGATGTTGTAAAAAATCGGTTTGAATACGCACGTCTTTTTGGGGAAAATTTCAAAAATGTCGTGCTTGTTTCAAAAGGGGCTGTAAATTATATAGTTCACGGAAAAGAAATTTACATTGTGTCCAACGGCGCTCCTTCACTTGCGAAGGCCGGTTCCGGCGACGTGCTTGCTGGGCTTTGTCTAAGCCTTTTGGCGCAGGGAAAATCCGCAGCAGAAGCGGCAAAAACCGCAGTCCTTGCGCACGCAACCGCCTCTTCAAAAATAAAGAACAATTTTTCGCTCTCTCCGCTCGGATTGATAGAACTTATTTCTCAACTGTAAAATAAGAATGCTTTCTCTATGAATTTTCATGTCATTCTTATATAATGCATTGTCGATTTTCACGAACCGACCAAGGCAAGCCCTAAAACAGGAGGCGAAGATTTTTCTTCAATTAAAATATGTGTGGAATAGTAGGTTACGTCGGTTCAGATAATGCAGTCCCTTATCTTGTGAACGGACTTAAAAAACTTGAATACAGAGGATACGATTCAGCCGGAATCGTGATTGGAAAAATCGTGGACGCAAAGCCACAGTTTCTTCTATATAAAAAAGCAGGAAAACTCAAGCAATTGATAAATATTCTTCCTGAAAATTTAAGCGGTGTTTGGGGAATCGGGCATACTCGTTGGGCGACGCACGGGCAGGTTACCGACAAAAACGCCCATCCATTCATTTCGAACAACGGAAAAATCGCCATGGTTCACAATGGGATAATCGAGAATTTTCAAACGCTTAGGGCAAAACTTCAAAAGGACGGCATAAAATTTACAAGCGAAACCGATTCGGAAACGATTCCCAATCTGATTCAGCAGAATTACAACGGAAATCTTCTGAAAGCCGTGCAGGAAGCGTTGCGTCAGGTCATCGGAACTTATGCGCTTGCAGTAACCTGCGTTGACGAGCCGAACAAAATTGTTGTGGCAAAGCGAGGCGGTCCGCTCGTAATAGGAATCGCCGACGGAGCGTATTACATTGCAAGCGACGTGAATGCCATTGTCGGGAACACTTCCAGAGTGATTTATCTTGAGGACGGCGATATAGTTGAAGTAAAACCGTACGGGCTTGAGTTCCCTGAAATTCAGAACAACGACTACGCAAAACGTGTCGAAGAAATCACCATAAATGCCGAGGAAACGGAAAAATGCGGCTTTGACACTTACATGGAAAAGGAAATCAACGAGCAGCCGGAAAGCATTCAGAGAGCTTTTGCAGGACGAATAGATTTGGAAAATCTTACGGCTCGCCTTTCTGGATTTGACGATGAAATATTTAAGAAAATCGAAAAAATCACGACCATAAGCGCAGGAACTTCGTATTATGCAAGTCTTTTTGGAAATCTGCTTTTTGAAAAATATGTGCGCATTCCTTCCGGCTCTGAGTTTTCAAGCGAGTTCCGCTACAAAAATCCGATTATTCATCACAACGATGTTTTCCTTGCCGTAAGCCAAAGCGGCGAAACTGCGGACACAATCGAAGCGATGAAGGAAATCCATGAGAAAGGCGGAAAAGTTTACGGAATCTGCAACGTAGTAAGTTCCACGATAGCACGTATTTCAGATGGCGGCGCATTTATCCACGCAGGACCTGAAATCGCCGTGGCTTCTACAAAAGCCTTTTCCAATACGTTGATTGTCTACTATCTTTTGGCATTGAAATTTGCTCGTCAAAGAGGAATGGGCAAAGAGGAAGGCGAAAAATTCATCAAAGAACTCCAAGGTCAGCCTGCTCTCATAAAAAAGGCTCTTTCAAATAAGGAAAAGATTCATGCGATTGCGAAAAAATACTGCAAGTGTAAAGATTTTCTTTTCTTGGGACGGGGAATAATGTATCCGATTGCGCTTGAAGGTGCGTTGAAACTCAAAGAAATCAGTTATATTCACGCAGAGGCGTTTGCGGCAGGAGAAATAAAGCACGGTCCTATCGCAATGGTAAACGAAAAAGTTCCGAGCGTTTTCCTTGTGCCGGACGATTTTTTGCGGGAAAAAATCATTTCCAATATAAAAGAAATAAAAGCTCGGAAAGGTCCGGTAATAGCGATTGGAACGGAAGGTGACGAGGAACTAAAATCTATCGTTGACGATTTTATTCCGGTGCCAAAAGTGCAGGATTCGGCGTTCTACGCTTTGCCGATGGTCACGATTTGCCAACTTTTTGCGTTCTACTGCGCAAGAGAATTGGGGCATGATGTGGACCAGCCGAGAAATCTTGCAAAAAGCGTTACCGTGGAATAATTTGCAATCCGGCGTGCGTAAATCTAAACGCTGGAAAATTTGATTTTGCGGCGCAATAAAAATACGGAAAATATGCATTTTCTTTGGAATGAGCATCGAGTTTTGTCGGAACATATGCCGATTCCGTTTTTAATTTTGAAACAAATGCGATTTAGGAAGTAATTATGAAGGTTTGGATAAAATATTTGCTTGGCGCGCTGATAGGAATCGCCTGCGCTTTTGTTCTTCCGGTTTCAAACCCCGGACTTTCAAAGGCGCTCGCCTTTCTTACCGAAATTGTTATAAGATTCGGACGAAGTTTGGTTATTCCGGTGATTTTTTTTACGGGAATCACGGCGTTCAACCGCATAAGGGACACAAAATTAATCTTGAAAACCGGTGTTTGGATTTCTTCGGTAATCGTGATTTCGTCGCTTGCCCTTACTTTTGTCGGTCTTATTTCGATTCTTGCCGTAAAACTTCCGAGGATTCCCATAACCGTGGAAGACGCAACAAAAGCGGTTTCTTTGAATGTCGCAGACCTTTTTAGAGGGCTTTTTTCGTATTCGGGCTTTGACTCTTTGAGCAACGGAACTTTCCTTCTTGCGGCGATATTTTGGGCTCTTCTTATCGGATTTGCCTCAACCGCCGACCCGATACTTTTTAAGCCGGTAACTCAACTTGCCGATTCGCTTTCAAAACTCATGTACAACATAAACGTGATTTTCACGGAATTCCTTTCGATTGGAATGATAGCAATCCTTTGTTCGTGGACGATACAGTTCCGGACAATCATAGCAAGCGGAGTTTTTACGCCGCTGATTCTTATGCTTTTGGCTGACCTTGTGCTTGTCGCCGCGGTGATTTACCCGGTGACAATCAGGTATCTTTGCCATGATCCGCACCCATACAGGATTCTGTACGCTTCCGCCTGTTCCGTAATGACAGCATTTTTCAGCGGAGACGCAAATCTTGCCCTTCAGTTGAATATTCGTCACGGAAAAGAAAGCCTTGGAATACGACGGCGAATAAACGGCGTTACCCATCCGCTGTTCAGTATTTTTGCGCGCGGCGGCTCTGCGCTTGTTACGACCGTAAGTTTTATCGTGATTTGGAGATCGTACTCAAGTCTTAAAATCCCGTTTATTGATGTCGCTTGGATTTTTTTTACGGCGTTCGCTCTTTCATTTCTCTTGGGGTCTATTCCTGCAGGCGGTGCATTCGTGTCGCTTACGCTTTTGTGTTCGCTTTACAGCCGAGGATTTGAATCCGGCTACCTTATGTTGCAACCCGCCGCGCCGATAATCTGTTCGTTTGCCGCCGCATTTGACGCACTTACTTCGATTTTTGGAAGTTACATCGTTGGCGTAAAATCAAAACTTGTGGAACATCACAGCATAAAGCATTTTATTTAGAACTTGGCGGACATTTCCGGGCGTTGTTCATTATTCAGTGATTAGTATGCCCGCCTCGCAAAACGGATAGGGCTCCGTTTCGTGCGAGATGATTTTTTATTCTGGAGAACGGACATTTTAGATGTTGTTCAGTATTCAGCGGTTTGTGAGTCCATCTGACGAAATGGACAGCAGCTCGTTTTGTGCAAAATCGGTTTTCATATTTGAGCTGATTTTCGTTCATTTTGTGAAAGATGATTTTTTGAACGCGAATGTTTTTCATTTTTGACCGGATGTTTTTATGTTCCGTGCACTGCGTCGTTTTTTTTTTGTGTTTGACGCAAGTTTTATTCCGGGAAAGTTCGGCAGACCTTAGAGCCGATTGGTGTTCCGGCGGCAGTTTGTCACGGTTTGCGTTTCTTGCGAAAATAGTAATTTTTCACCATAATACGGGCATGAATACTTTAGCAAGGCAGAAACCTAAACGATTTTTCAGTTTGAAGTTAAAAATGATGCTCATTGCTCTTTCTATTATTTTTGCGACATCGGCAGCTTTTATTATCGGGAGCGTTGTGAATATTCTTTCAGCTCAAAAACATAATCTTTCAACTTTGCAGACGATGTTGAATTCCGATTACGATACGGCAATCAAAGAACAGGTGGAAAACACATTGAGCATGATTGCTTCGTGCGATTCGATTCTTGAAAAGCAGGGGTTGGAAATCGACGAACGGAAATTCATGATAAATGAAATAATTCGAAATATCCGCTTCGGTACTGACGGATATTTTTGGATTGACACCACGGAAGGCGTGAATGTTCTTCTGCCGATTAATCCGTCGGTTGAAGGAAAAATGCGCATGGATGCAAAGGACGTAAACGGAGTTCCGTTCATTCAGAATATCATTTCCGCTGCCCGTGCCGGCGGGGGATTTACTCAATGGTATTTTCAGGGGATAGGAAGCGGAGATACCGCTAAGCCTAAGCGGGGTTACGCCCGCGTCTACGAAAAATTCGGCTGGGTAATCGGAACGGCAAATTATCTTGACAACATCGATAAAATCATTGCAAGGGAACGTTCTTTTATTCACAGGGATTTTTCAAAGTTCATGCAAACAAACCTGATTATATGTTTTGCCACATTGATAATTTCGAGTTTTATATTTGTGTTTTTGCTTGTCCGGCTTTTTGTCCGTCCTGTAGAATCTGCGGCGGCGCGGCTTCAGAATATTTCCGAAGGCGACGGAGACCTTACGGTTAGCCTTCCGGTCAAGGGGAACGACGAAATCGCGCAGCTTTCTTCCGCATTCAACAAGACAATAGAAAAAATCCGCGGCTCTGTAAGTTCCGTCCGGAATAACGCGGAATCGATGGAAGCTGTCGGCGCGTCTCTTGCGGTGAACGTCAGCGAAACGGCAAGCGCGATAAATCAAATAAGCGCGAACATCGAAAACGTGAAAAAGCAGATTCTTTACCACACATCAAGCGTTGTCGCCGTCGGCGCGTCGCTGCAGGCAATGCAGGTAACGCTTGGCGAGGTGAATATGTCCGCGGAAACGCAGAACGGCACCGTTGATTCGTCGTCGGCAAAGGTTTCCCAGATGATATCGAATATCCGACAGGTCGCGTCGGTGGTTGAAAGCAACTTGAATGCGCTCACGGAACTGAATCGGGCGACGGAAGGCGGACGTGCGGTGATTGAGCAGACGGTGGACTTGAGCCACGATGTGGACGAGGGCTCGGCAATTCTTTTGGAGGCAAGCACGGTTATTCAGAATATAGCGGAACAGACGAATCTTTTGGCAATGAACGCGGCGATAGAAGCGGCGCACGCGGGCGAGGCGGGAAAGGGCTTTGCTGTAGTTGCGGACGAGATTCGAAAACTTTCGGAAGAATCAGGGGCTCAGGGAAAAAACATCGTGAAAATCCTCACGGACTTGAAAGAAAAGATTCGGAAGGTAAGCGGTTCCGCGGCGGAAGCGAAAAACGAGTTCGAAAACATATTCAGGCTCGCGGAACAGACGCGCGGAAATGAGCAGACTGTTATGGGCAGCATGAGGGAACAGGACGAGCAGAGCGCCGAGGTGGTGCGGGCGATACAGCGGCTTTCCGAAATATCGCGTTCCGTGCAGAACGGAGCGGACGAAATGCTGAAGAACAGCACGCTTGTTTCCGGCGAGATGGAGCGTCTTGGCGCGATGTCGGACAACATAGCTGCGAGCATAACGGAGATGGCGGCGGGCACGTCGGAGATAAACTGTTCCGTTCAGGAAATAAACGAGATTTCAATTAGGAACAAAGAAAGCATAGGGAACCTTGTAGGCGAGGTGGCAAGGTTTAAGATATAGGCGGGCGGCGGACATTTTTAACCAGGTGTTCATTATATAACTGTTCGTATGTCCGCACTTCAATCCATCGACTAATGAGAACTGAAATTTTCTGCTTCGTATGTCTTTTTCATATTGCGCTATTGAAGATCGTTAATACCTCGTATATACTTATAATGAAAGTGTTTACGGCGATAAGAGGGGATTAAAAACACGTGCCATCGTCATTTCGTTCCCGTAAAATCACATTTCAAGGAAATATATGAAACGAAGGTTTTCTATCCGCGCAAAGGTTGCCCTGTTTTTCGGGGTTTTGTTTTTGTCTGCAGGCATCTCAATCGAAATCTCTGCAATCAAAATCTCAAAGAAAGCTGTCAAAGCGAAAATCGAAGCGCATTTGACGGACAATGTGCAATACGTCGCAAAATTGCTTGACTGTCAGGGGGACGGATTTTTCGCTTTTTTCCAAGGCGTGGCTCGGCTTCCGATTTTGCGGGATTCCTCCGTTCCATTCAGCGAAAAGGCAAAATCCATTGCAAAGGAAGCTTCGTTCGGCTTGAATACGGACAGTTTGACGGTCTGCGATGCAAACGGAAAACGTTATGCGGAGAACGGCACTGTTTCGGATGTAAGCAACAGGGATTGGTATCAAAATGCGATGCGTGGAAATCGTTCTGTTACTGAACCGCACGTATCCGGCGGAAAAGATAATTTGCACATCACTTTTGCGCTTCCGATTTATGACGACAATCATATTGTTTCCGGCGTTCTTGCAAGCGAAGTCTCCGGGCTGGAATTCTGCAATACAATGAAAGATATCGTCATCGGGAACACGGGGGAATGTTACGTCCTTGGGCCGACCGGAACAACTATTGCTCATGCGGATGAGTCTCTTGTCGAAAAACGTTTCAATCCGATTGAAAGCAGTTCTAAAGATTCTTCGCTTTTGTCCATGGCGAATTTTGTGAAAGGCGTTCTCGGTTCAAGCGTGAGCAAAGTCGGACGATATTATTATCAGGGAACTGAATACATAGCCGCGAATGCGCTCATGCAGGGGACGGGCTGGACTGTCATCATAAAAACTCCGGTCAGTCAGGCGTACCGAGATATCATGGTTCTTAGGATTTCGCTTATAACCATCTCCACGATAATTTTGGTAATCGTTTCTACGCTTACTTTAATCCTGTCGATAAAAATGGTAACTCCGCTAAAGCACACTGTCGTCGCGCTCAGAAAAATTTCCGAGGGCAACGGAGACTTGACCGTGCAGCTTCCTGTTGCAGGTAACGATGAATTGACCGATCTTGCCGAGCATTTCAATAGAACGATAAAGAAAATCGCAAGCGCAATCAGAACCGTCGGCGCACATTCAGTCACTTTGCAGGAATCAGGCGAACAACTTTCCAGCAACATGGCGGAAGCGGCAAGCGCACTTAACGAAATCAGTTCCAATCTTGAGGGCGTTCGGCATCAGGCGCTCGCCCAGTCGGACAGCGTAACCGAAACTTCGGGAACGATAACAAACATCATAAACACAATCGAATTGCTGAACACGAGCATCGAAAGCCAGTCGGCAAGCATTGTTCAGTCATCCGCTTCAGTGGAACAGATGGTCGCAAATATTGCGTCAATCACAAAATCGCTTGAAAAAAGCGATAAAATGGTCAAGCATCTTGCGGATACAACTTCCGAAGGCAGGACGACAATGCAGGTTTCCGCCGCCGTTACCGAAAAAATCATCGAGGCATCGGGCGGTCTTATCGAAGCGAGCAATGTAATCCAAAATATTGCGGAACAGACGAACCTCCTTGCCATGAACGCTGCTATAGAAGCCGCCCACGCAGGCGACACGGGAAAGGGATTTGCGGTTGTTGCCGACGAAATTAGAAAACTTGCCGAAGAGTCCAGCGTTCAGGGTAAAAATATTACAGAAACGCTAAAAAAACTGAGCGACGAGATTTCCGGTCTTTCGTCATCTTCTAAAACCGTCGAAGAAAAATTCAACGACATTTTCAATCTTTCGGAAAGCGTCCGTGGCATGAGTGCCGAATTGACGTCCGCTATGCAGGAGCAGGAAAACGGTAGCCGAGAAGTGTTTGCTGCAATCAAAACAATAAGTGCGGTAACTGCGGAAGTCAAAAACAGTTCCGACGAAATGATGCGCGGCTCAAAAGGCGTTGCGGCAGAATTGCAGAAACTGGACGGACTTACGACAATAATCAGGGACAGCACGAACGAAATGTCCGTCGGTGTAACGCAAATCAACAAGGCTATGCAGGATGTAAACCGTCTTGCCGTAAAAAACAAAGACAGCATTACCGGACTTTCCGATGAAGTCGGAAAATTTAAAGTGAACGAATCAAGGTCTGCGAACGCCATTGCCGAAAGCAACGATGGAACAATCGATTTTGATGTGGCAATCGGTCGGCATGCGGAATGGAAATTCCGTCTTAGGGGCGCAATAACCAGAAAGGAAAAACTCGACGTTGCGACAATCTCAAAAGACGACCAGTGCGTACTCGGAAAATGGCTTCACGGAAATGCGGCTCAAAAATACGGTGCACTTGCGTGTTTCAAGACTTGCCTTGCCGACCATGCGGCGTTCCATCGGGAAGCAGGAAGGGTCGCCTCCGAAATCAATGCCGGAAACTTTGCAAAAGCAGAGGAGATGCTTGATTACGGAACACCGTACAGCAATGCGTCCCAATCCGTGTCTAAGGCGATTAAAGAACTCAGGGACGAAACGAAGAAAAGGTAGACATGTAGCGGCGGATAAACTGAGTTTCGTTTATTGCGTAACCGATTGTCCGTCCGCCTTGCAAGTAGGCTTTCCTCGGAAAGCAGTCTGGCGGAATAATCGGCTGTAAACTTGCGGCACAGATTATAGGAAATATTCTGAAAAATTGAATGTAAAAATAGTAGACGGTTAAGATTATCCGGAAGAAGTCCGCACGTTGTTTTCGGAATATACCGATATGCTTATTGCAAACGATGCGGAATTCAAAAAATATCTTGCCGTTCAAAACTATGACGAAGAAATCGCTCACTTAAAAAGCAAATACGGGCTTCCGGAGGGGAGACTGTACGTGCTTTTTGCTGACGGAAAATCGGCGGGCTGTATCGGATTACGGAAA
Organism: uncultured Treponema sp.; assembly: GCA_938039145.1. GTDB lineage: Bacteria > Spirochaetota > Spirochaetia > Treponematales > Treponemataceae > Treponema_D. Next base: position 16,058 of record CALHVG010000068.1, on the reverse strand, counting down.
ATCGACAGTCAAACCTGCGAAATGAAGCGACTGTATATACGGTCGGCATGGCGTGGAAAAAAAGTTGGGCGAGACTCTGGTCGAAAAGATTATAGCAGAAGCAAGAGAAATCGGATATTCGTATATGGTGCTTGATGCGTTCCCGTTTTTACAAAACGCAATCCGCTTATATAAAAAAATCGGATTTTACGAAATCGAAAGCTATAACGACAGTCCGCTCGATACTTCCATTTATATGAAACTTGATTTATAAAATCGAATGGAATGAGTATGTTGATTTTATGGAAAGCAGAAAATGCCCGATTTAAGACGAATGAATTTTTAATTTACGGGGTGAGAACTTGGCAGAAAAAAGACCGGATTTTAAAGACCTAAAATCATTTGAAGAATTCAATAACTATTATTGGTATCGTGAAGAACTTTCGCAAATATGCAAATCAATGGGATTGGCATATAGGGGGACAAAGCAGGAACTGAACCATATTATTGAGCAGTATTTTGCAGGGAACGGGGTTGAAGGGTGTAAAATGAGTTCAAAACGATTCAAGAATAATCAAGACGGCATCATGACCTTGGATACCCCGTTACTTGAATGCGGATTTTCTTTAAATTCAAAATTTAGAGAATACTTTTCACGTTTAACCGGAGTTTCACCATTTAAGTTTACTGCCGATATGGCTGCGGCTTGGAGAAAAGTAAAAAGCGACAATGATTTGAACTTTACAATTCAAGATATGCTGAAAGTGTATTATGGAGAATCGGATTATGCAAAGTATGACCATTCGGTTTGTCAATGGAATCGTTTTTTGAAGGATTTTTGTTCGGATGAACGCAGTTCCGGCTATTCTAATAAGTTAAAAGCGGCATCAATTCTTTGGAAAGAAGTTCGAGATTCTACGGAAGAAAAGGCATATTCAACAAAACTGTTGACAACCTATTCCGATAAAATAAAAAGGTATAAGAAATAAACAAGAGGAAAAGATAGCTGCATACTGATAGGTAAAGAATATTATTATACGAAGGAGTCTCCTATGGAAAAGATGACATAGACTACGGGACGCGACATGCTCGGCGAGTTTTCGCCCATGTTCGCGTATTTAAATGATGATGTGCTGTTCGGTGAGGAGTGGAATGAAATCGCAATCGACGTAAAGACAAAATGCATCGTTACGGTTGTTGCGCTGATTGCTTCGGGAATTACCGTCACGTCGCTTTCGTATCATTTGCAGAATGCAAAAAAGCATGATGTAACCAAGGCCGAGATTGCGGCGATCATCACGCATACGGCGATGTACACAGGCTGATCGAAGGGCTAGGCGGCATTCCGTTTAGCAAAGGATGTATGGAACGAAGCGGTACCGGAGGCGGGCGAAAAAGAACGCTATCAAAATACGATTTTCTTTCCTATTGGCGACCCGAATACCGCATACTCGCAATACTTTACGGGGAACAGTTACCTCGCGGAAGTTGCCGCAGCTCTGCTTCCTGTGTACAACGTAACGTTCGAGCCTGGCTGCCGCAACAACTGGCATATTCACCATGCGGCATCAGGCGGCGGGTAGCTTCTTATCTGCGTTGGCGGACGCGGCTGGTATCAGGAAGCGGGGAAGTAGGCGGTGCCGATGACACCGGGTACGGTGATCACGATTCCTGCGAACGCAAAGCACTGGCACGGCGTCGCATCCGGCAGCTGGTTTTCTCAGCTGGCAATTTCAATTCCCGGAGACGGGACAAGCAACGAATGGTGCGAACCGGTAAGCGATGCGGAATACAAGAAACTTGCGGAGTAATAGACATTTGATAACGGGTATCGGCGGATGTGCTGCGGCTTTTAATAGCGGAGTATCCGCCGATGCCCAATCATATAAAGGAAAACTACCGAAGTTCATTTCTTCTTTTTCGGTTTAGGCGTCGGTAATTCATCGAACATTGCATTGAACAAACCGCTCAGAAATGTTTTGTTGTCGACCTCCTCCACTAATAGCATTTCTTTTGCACCCTGATACGGCAATTCGTAGGAAGCGTCCGGCATGTACGCAATCGCCGCTGGCACTGCTTTTACGAGTAATCGGTCATCGTAAATACCGCCTACAATTTTACCGCGGTAGTAGATGATAAATTCTCCCATCATCGCACGGTAGCTTATGTCTTCCAAATCGGAAAGCTGGTCTAAAATAAAATCTAAATATGTTTTGCTGGAAGCCATTTTTAATACATTTCCCTTATCCGTTAAAATTTTAATAGTCCATTTTCATCAAACTTAAAATTTGAAGCCCATGCAACTTCCCAGTAATATCCATCTAAATCAGAAAAATATGCATGATATCCGCCCCAAAAGGTGTCTTGTGGTTCTTTTACAATTTTTCCACCTGCTTTTCTTACTAATTCAATTACAGTATCTACATCTTCTTTATGTTCAACATTGTAAGCTAATGTAATTCCTGAAAATCCATTTCCTTTTGGTGGATTATTTTCATCAATATCTTTTGCTAATTGTTCCAAAGGAAATAGTTCGAACTTTGTTCCCGGAGTATCAAAAAAGCATACTGACGGATTATTTTCTCTGCAATCAGTCTTATATCCTAAACCATCTCTATAAAACTTTATTGACCTTTCCATATCTTTAACACCTAAACAAATACAAGTGATCTTGTTCATTTTTGTTGTTGCCATTTTCTAGTCTCCGCTATGAATACAGTATGCCGCTATTTTCGTTTGATGTCAGTACATTCTCATTATAAATCGGATTTGTAGGTAATACCGGAGATTTTTATACCTTATCGTAGACCGTTGCAGTTCCGATTTGTACAATCTTATGTCGTCGGGTGATGTGCTACGCATCCGCACAAAGGAACTGCTCGACCGCACCATACGGCACGGTTCGTATTATTTAGTTTACTGGAGTTTGAAATGACCGAGTTTTTACGCATTCGTCCTGCAAAACCCGGAGACATTCCGAATCTTATGGAAATTTTTGCGAGCGCACGGGCATTTATGAAAGCGGCAGGGAATCCGAATCAATGGGAAGACAGTTACCCGTCGCAAAGCCTGATTGAATCCGATATTGCATCCGGAAATCTGTATGCGGTAACCGCAGATAATGAGATCCACGGCGTTTTTGCGTTAATTGCGGGAGTCGAACCGACATACGCAAAGATAGATGGCGCATGGCTTAATTCTCAGCCCTATGCGACGCTCCATAGAATCGCAGGCGATGGAAAAGCGCACGGAATCTTTGAAGCGGCGGTGGCATTTGCAAAAACTTCATGCGGTAATGTGCGTATCGACACCTACAAGGACAACCACGTCATGCGCCGTCTCATCGAAAAACACGGCTTTCAGTATTGCGGCATTATCAACATTGAGGCACGCCCCAATTGTCCCGAACAGGATACGGAGAGGCTTGCATTTCAGTAGGTGCTGCAGGCTGCCGGGAGCGCAGTCGATTTTTTACGGTAACGGTTATTTTGGGGGATCGCTTCTCCTTGACATAAATCATGCTTTAACTTGATTATAAACCAACTAGAGAGACAAAAGCGGTGAACGAAATATCGCCGTCATTTTATTTTAAGTTTGCACGGATTTTGAGAGATTCTGCAAAATTATATGGGAGATTGTTATGAAAAAGATTCGTATGCCGTTGTTGTTATTGTTGCTGCTGCCGATTGTTGCTGGAAGCGGTGCGTCAAACGTATTTGCAGAAACCACCCTTTCCGGGGCGAAAAAGGATTCCAAGATTCTGGTCGCTTGCTTTTCCCGTGCGGACGAAAACTACGGTGTCGGCGTTGTCAAAAAAGGGAACACGCAGATTCTTGCCGAATTCATTGCGCAGGAACTGAAAGCGGATTCATTCCACATTCAAACCCTTACGCCCTACCCGAAAAATTACAGGGAATGCACAAATGTCGCTTCGGAAGAGCGGAAAAATAATGCGCGCCCGAAACTTGCCGGCTCGATTCCGAATGTGAGCGAATACGACATCATCTTTTTGGGCTACCCGATTTGGTGGGGAGACTTGCCGATGGCGATGTACACATTTTTAGAGACTAGCGATTTTTCCGGAAAAACGATTATTCCGTTTTGCACGCACGAAGGAAGCGGAGAATCTGGTACGGCACGGCGGATTCAGTCGGCGTGTCCCAAAACGACGGTGCTGAAAGCGTTTTCGATGCGTGGGCAGACGGCTCAAAAAATGGCGGATGATGCAAAGCGAGACTCGCTCAAATGGCTCGGCGAAATCAAGGTAAAATAAATCGGCTCGTACCGCCCGATACGAGCCATTCGTATCGGGGCATACGAACCATTCGCATAGGGCGATGCGAGCTATTCGCATAACGGCATTCGAACTGCTCGTGTCGTTCGGATCGGACTTGCCCGTTCGCCCGGATCAGCCCCGCCGACCCGCTCGGATCAGGGGTACACACTCGCCTGAGTGGGATGGACACACCCGTTCGAAGGGAACGCTTCCTCTCGCCCGTAGGGAAGAGTTCCATATGTCAGTAGGGAGGCATTCCCTCCGCTCGGAGGAAGCAAACTCCTTCGCTCAAAGGAAGCAGGCTCTTTCATTCAGACGGCGAAAAGAATACCTCGCCTCCGAAGGGCACTGGACTGTTGAGGCAATAGTAACAGCCGTAAGGAAAAAGAAGAGGAGGCTTTTATGAATTCATATCAAGATATGAATGCGACAGTCATTGACCGCTGGGTTGCGGAAGGTTGGGAATGGGGAAAACCCGTCGATCATCAAACCTACCTGCAGGCGAAAAACGGGCAGTGGTCTGTGCTTTTAACGCCGACCAAACCGGTGCCGAGCGAATGGTTCGGCAGCTTAAAAGGAAAAAAGATTCTGGGACTTGCTTCGGGAGGCGGTCAGCAAATGCCTGTTTTTACCGCAGCCGGGGCTGAATGTACCGTGCTCGACTATTCGGAAAAACAGCTTGAATCGGAGCGGACTGTTGCCGAACGCGAAGGGTATCGAATCAACATTGTACGTGCGGATATGTCAAAACCGCTCCCCTTTGCCGATGCCTCTTTCGATATTATTTTTCATCCGGTGAGCAACTGCTATATTGAAAAAGTTGAGCCGGTGTTTGCCGAATGTTTATTTTCAGCCGCTGAAATAGCGCGGCTGAAAATAAACTGCATACTCAAAAAAGGCGGCGTGTTGCTGTGCGGACTGGATATCGGTATCAACTATATTGTCGATCAAAAAGAAGAGAAGATTATCAATGCGCTGCCGTTTAATCCGCTGCTGAACGAAGCGCACCGCAAGCAGTTTGAAGAGTCGGACGCAGGCTGGCAATTTTCGCACTCGTTGATAGAACAAATCGGCGGACAGCTGCGTGCAGGTTTTACAGTCACCGAGATCTATGTCGAATCGAACATACAGTGCGAAACCTCAAGCACTGTACCTCGATGCTCTGCATTAGGGTTATTGATTACCCAGCAGTTCAGCGGTTGTTATTAACAATAGAATCGGCTGGACAAGAACATATTTAACAAAAGCTGGTTTACTGTTAAAAAACAGACGAGGTTATTTTGTTTCATAAAGAGCAGTGTTCAGGAAAGGTATTGATGATTATCGGAGCTGATTTATCACTAAATTTATAATTACTTTAGTCACCAAATCGATTTCAGCATATCATTTGCAGACCCAAATTTTGAAGGTTGGTTATAACTTGCTCCGCACTTACCGAAAAGGTTAGCCATATTAATAACAAAATCCCTTCCCTTATATTTATCAGGTTCATGTGAACGAGTGTCAATCATTTTCCGAAGAAAAGCTGTAAGAGAAGATAAGTCATACATATTATCATTTTCATTAATTGTAACTTTTGCAAGTTCAGAAAATTCAGATAAAAACATTTCCAAAACTTCCCATGCTTCAAACGAAATACACCTTTTTAAGAAAGTAATATAACCCCATGCCGGTGCAAATCCTAAATGCAGATTTGGATTCGCGCCATTCTTCAATAAAGCACGGCAAATTTCCTTATCATCTGTTTCCACTGCAAAAAATAATGCTGTCCATTTTTCATTAACCTGGTAATTTTCTTTGATAAATTCATCCTGATTTGCCGTCTTTTCAATTAAATATAAACAAATTGATCGGAGATTTGCTATATGTTCTTCATCTTTTGGAATACTGTGTAGTACATGGATAAACTCCGACATAATTTTTTTTAAATCATCATTATTAGAAATTTCTTTTCCATACTCTTCGTAGAGCTTCTTTTTATCTGAATTTGTTAATCCCGGCATGTTCAAGTTTTCCCATACCATATTTATACTTTCAGCATATGTAAAAAGTTGTTCAGAAAACTTATCAGGGAACTTTACTCGAATTATCTGCTGAATACAATAATAGACAGGAGAAACATCATCTGCTGAGATTAATAATCCATTTATATCAAGACCTTTCTCAATAATTGCTTTTACCAAATCTAAATCATAACTTTCGATAGCCTCTTGAAGATCTTCACGTCTCATTTCTACTGATTTTACAGTGAAATATTCAAGGGAAGACCGTTCAATTATTGCTAATGATATTAATTTAAAGTCTTGTGCAAAATCCTTCTTCTTACTATTTCTTGATTTTTTATATGCTTGTAGTGAAGCTAGCAAAGGTGTTGTTCCCTTATCGGATAGTGAGTTTACATTAATATTATCAAAACCATGCCCATCTCCCAGTCCCAACCAGGTTTTAATTAATGAAAGAAAACGTGCGTCCGACCAATTATCTGCATGATAAATTGCTAATGTCAAAGGCGGTACCGCAGGTTTAACTTCATGATTGTACATTCTTACACGAGTATTGATATTTTCATTTGTAAGTTTAGAAAGACGTACGTAATCTTTTTCGACTTCTTTTTTAAGTTCTTCTGTGACTGAACTTCCTTCAGGGATTTTTACAAAATCAATACCCATGTCTTTGCTCACATTTTCTGAAAGAGTCTTTTTGATCTTTGAATTTTTAATAAACATTGTTTTCGGAAATACAGACAGAAAATTACTTGTCTTGTACACATTTTCTATAAAGGTGTCTTCTGCCGGCTTTTCGAAAATTCCAAGCGCATATCCATAGTTCCAATATTTTTTAGCATCGTTTTTCAATGGAGTCGTTCTGTCTTTAGATGGATCTACAGCTTCACGAACCATTATGTCAGTCGAATTTGCAAAAACAGAAAGAGCAAAAGCTTGCTTAATAAAATGCTCAAATTGAAAACCGGCAAACTTTCTGTTTTCAAATGCATCCTTGTATTTTTTCAAAGCCCCGGAAACATTATCCTTAGCCAACTGAATATAACCTTCCATCCATGTGCAATAAAATTCTGCTGCATTAGGTACAGAAGTGCGTACATTTTCTATAAATTCTTTTGTTTGATTTTCATCATACAAATAGATGTGCTCATTAAAAATCGCGTTTAATGCATTGTTTATAGCTTCAACAGAATTATCAAATTTCTTCTTGTCCATTCCGTCAAATTCCAAATCATTCAATACTCTTGAAAACTCTTGAGGATTGGGAGGAACTGAATAGACATATGATCCAACAGAAAAAAGTTTTTTTATTTGTTCTTCCGGTATACCACTTTCTTTCTTAATAAACTTTTCAATATTTGAAAACAAATACGCTTCAATAAGCCAGCCGGCCGCAATACGCTGTCCTTCATTCCGCATTAAAAAATCCAGAATTTCCTTCATGTTAATCCATTTTGGATTAAGAGCATCTTTCATCTGATTAGTAATAATCTGCTTGTAATGCTCCGGCTGTTTTTCTTTATCAGTATAATAATCAGCAAGTTTTCTATACAACTCTTCCTTAGTTCCAAAATCAGGAATTATAGATAAGAAATCGTATGCAAAATTATACTTTTTGACAGAAGAACAAAAATATAATGGCAGTAACTTCATATTTTCTGGAAACTTAATTAAACTTGATATTACTTCCTTTGCATATTCTTCATAATGCTTGCAAAAAACTGCCCTGAAAAAATTATAAGTTTCATATATCGGGTATTGAAAATTTTTATACCCTGCATAAAGATCAAATGCTAATTTTTTAATTTGCTCTGTAATAAACGGCATACACCCATAGTCTGAAGCGAACGTATCAAGTATCTTACAGACGATAACCGGAATACTCGAATTATTTACTGGGTTCAAACCGGCAAAATCAGCATCTTCTTCAGCAAGCAATCGATTTATATATTTTTGAAAGGCCTCTTTACTCTGCCAGTTTTCTATCAGACCTTCTTGTGCAAATTCTTCACAGTAATAATAGAAAGTACTTTCTCCAATAAAAGAAATAAGCATTTTATTTATTTTACCAAGAGTAATATTTCCATATTCGATTCTTTCATTTTTCATATCAACCCCTTACATTATATCGGGTATTTGGGGCTGTCTCAAAAGTCGGTTACTTTTTCGACAGCCCCATTTTTAAACCTCACGGTTATTTACCATTCTTGCCGGCTTTTGATGCGGCATTTCCTCTTCCGGCTCCTGAAGCTTTTCCGGAATGAGTTGATGGCCAGTTTCCGCCATCGTGATTGTTTGGAGGAATAGCAGGCCCTCTGTGAGAGTTCTGACCTGCATAATTCTTTCCTGAATTAGAACTTGTTCCTTTTTTAGCCATATTAGGCCTCCTTATATCTGATATACAAGAAATATAGACATTTTCCGTTATGAAAACAGTCATAAAAATCGGACATTTTTTTACTTATTCGTGCGGAGGGTTTAATACCCGCCGTCCACGGCAACGCTTGCGTCGGGGTTGTTGATTTTTCGCTTGAAAAAAATGTCTTTTTTTTATTGCATAAAAAAATATGGAAAAAACTGAAAATGAAACGGTCTTAAGAATAAGGAGGCCGTTATGGAAAATCTTGTTGTAAACTGGCACATTACAGAAAAATGTAATTATCACTGTAAGTTTTGTTTTGCAAAATGGAATCATCAAGATGAAATATGGGATAATTTTGATAATGTGAAATCTATTTTAGAACAGCTCCGTTCAATTTGGAAATCGGGTTACAGATTGAATTTCGTAGGCGGTGAGCCGCTGCTTTTTCCAGAAAAGATTCTGCCTGTAATGAAATATGCAACAGGTTTGGACATGGATATTTCTGTTCAGACAAATGGAACAAATCTTGAAATACTTAAACCGATAATAAGAAATATCAGTCAGATAGGGATTTCAATTGATTCATGGAATAACGATAAAAATAAGAGTATTGGACGATGCTGTGGCGCAAAAGCTCTTACTAAAGACGAATTGCTTGCAAAAATCAATTTACTAAGAAATGCTGGGGGAACATTCAAGTTAAAAATCAACACTGTTGTAAGTGAATGGAACTGGGATGATATTGTAGTTCCTCAGATGAGAGAACTTTGCTGCAATCGCATAAAAATCCTTAAGCAAATGCCTTTTGGGAATTCAAAAGGAATCTCACAGGAACAGTTTTATACTTTCTTAAGGAATAATTATCGGGAGGATTTTCCAATATATATCGAAGACAATGAATTAATGACTGAAAGTTACTTGATGATTGCTCCAAACGGGAAACTTTTCCAGAACGGGAATAAAAATAATTACGTTTACAGTGAAAGTCTTTTAACTACGGATTTCAGCGATGCTTTAGAACAAATAAATTTTGACATTGAAAAATTTGATTCACGATATAGATCTGATAATACGGATTTGATTTTAAAAAGAGTTTTCAGCAAAGAAAAAATTGCATAAAAAATGTCCGAATTTTATGGCTGAGAGAACTAACGGTCAGAGTACCTTTAACATATGAAACTTCAGGAGGTATTGCTATGGGTGAATATAAAAAATTAAGAGAGAAATTAAAAGAGATTTTAAAACAACAGAAACACTATCTTAGTGAAAAACAGATAAAGGAACTTTGCGCACTCAATTTCTATTATGAGACAGCAGGAGGTTCCGGTCATCCAAAATTAATTTACTATAAAAATGGTACAAAGCTTGTTTTTCCAATTAGTTCTACCCCAAGTGATAAAAGAGGCTATTTGAACTGGATTAGCCGGGTAATCCACATAATTACAGTAGTTGAAAAAGGATAAAAGCGGGCGTTAAAACTCAAAGAATCATGCAAGAAAAATTCTTACCATATATAAATAATTTGTCGGACGTTTCGGAATGCTAATCAACTTACCGTTTCCAATAAAAAATCGATGATATTTTTATGAATAACACCCTCTCTGCTAAAGTCGAAATGATCCATCGAAAGCACATATTTCGGGAAATTATCTTCGATCGATTTATATACGCCGAATTCCCGTTCGCGCGTTTTTTCGTCGGTCAACATATAGGCAACCTGATAATAAAAAATCCGATCGTTTTTTTGTGCGATAAAATCGATTTCTCTGTCTTTCAGTTTTCCGATTTTTACTTCATATCCTCTCGATGCAAGCTCGATAAATACGATGTTCTCCAGCGTTCTTTCAATATCTTTTGTATTTGAAAATCCCTGCGCCTGCCTGAAACCGTGATCCGTTACATAATATTTTTCATCCACTTTGAGCAGTTTTTTACCCGCTATATCGTAACGTGAAACCTTTTTGATAATAAAAGCATTTTTGCAATACTCCAAATAATTTAAGACGGTATCGATTGAAACGGCTCGTTTTTCGTTTTTGAAATAATTTTTGATGCTGTTTGCCGAAAACGTGTGCCCTATGTTTTCAAGCACATACGATAAAATACGGTTAAAAATATCGACATCCCGTATATTGTTGTACTGTAAAACATCTTTTACCAATACGGTATTGTACACATCGTTCAAATATTTAAAGCTGGGAACTTCGTCCAAATCAAAATAGTGTAAAAAAGGCATTCCGCCGAGCTGTACAAACTTATCAAACAATGCTTCTTTGGGTATTTTTTTATTTCTAAAAATTTGCATAAATTCGTCGAAGGTAAACGGATAAATTTCAAACGCCGTATACCGTCCCGAAAGCAGGGTCGCAAGATCGCCCGAAATGAGTGTCGAGTTCGACCCCGTTATGTAAATATCGCAATCTTTATCGACACTGAGACTGTTGATAACCCGCTCCCATCCAGAAACCATTTGTATTTCGTCAAAGAAAAAATATATCTTCCCTTTTGTTTTTTTTATTACCGGCTGTAAATACGTATGCAAATCCTTTGCCGTAGTAATATCGAACAGTTCGCCCGATTCGAAATTGAGGTATATTTTGTTTTTATCAGGTATGTTTTTTAAGATTTCGTCTTTTATCATCGTTAAAAGAGTTGATTTTCCGACTCGCCTCATACCGGTCAATACCTTGATAACCGGTTTGTCAACAAATTGAGTTATCTGTTTTATGTACTTAGGTCTGATAATATGCTGCATAAACGGCTTCCTTGCTCTTTCGATTATAATCGAAACTCTTAATAAAATCAACAAGTATTTCGACTATAATCGAAAGTGTGTTTATGCGGTATTATAAAAGGAAACTGTCCAAAAACTGAAGTTTTTGGACAGCCCCGTTCCCTATATTCATAACCATAGCGATTAAAGAAGGAGCGGTTTATGGTTGAAGCTCAAAGACCATCTCTATTTGCGCTTCAAAGAGGATTTTCCCGATAGGAGTGCCCCCTGCCTCCGAAGTGTCTGCTGCGGCCTTTGCATAAGCAACTCGATTTTGTGTCATAGTATTGTATACGTTCCAATCGGAATAAGAAGCAACTTCCGAGATACGGATAATTTATGCTCCTGATAAAATTCTGTTGTAAATCGCCAAATCGTCGTCTTTGAATACGTTAAAAACGGTTTTGATCCGGCTTCCGGTTTCTTCATAATATTGCCGAACGGTGTCTGCTGCGATTTGTGCCGCACGCTCGTTCGGGAACATAAACACGCCGGTTGAAATGCAGCAAAAGGCAATGCTTTGAACTTCGTGCTCCTCTGCAAGTTTGAGGCAGGAACGATAGCACGATGCCAACTGTTCTTCGTGTTCTTTTTGCAGGTGACCCTGCACGATGGGGCCGACGGTATGCAGTACGAACTTGCACGGCAGGTTAAACGCAGGCGTAATCTTTGCCGTACCGGTAGGTTCTTCGTGTCCCTGTTTTTGCATGATGTCGGCGCACACTGCACGCAGCTGAATACCTGCAAAGGTATGGATGCAGTTGTCGATGCACGCATGGCAGGGCTGCCAGCATCCGGTCATACCGCTGTTTGCCGCATTTACAATCGCATCGATCTTTAGCGTGGTAATGTCGCCTTGCCAAAGATATATGCTTCCGTTCCCGCACGCGGCGATCGGCTGCAGCTGCGCCAAGTCGGTAATACCGTGCTGCCGGTTTGCCTCCTGCAGATACTCATCCTGCACTGCTAAAAATTCCTCATCGGCGGGTTCGGGTGGGCGGACGTTCATCAGCGAGCGGAGCAGATACTTCTGTTCATCTTCATCATCGGGAATGTGCACACCGCGATAGGCGGGATTTTCTTTTAAAAGATATTCAATTAAAAAAACACGCCGTTCCTGTTGTGTCATACAATCTCCATTGCAAACGCATCAGAGTGCCGCTAACACTTCCCGCAGAATAAGTGAGGCTGTTCAACCAGAATTTCGCCGCGTTGCGTCTCAAATGGTTGCCCAACCTCACTTATTCTGCGTATTTAATTTATTTGTCTGATGCGTTTGCCCCTTTCTGAAAAAATGTGCAAAATTTTATGTAAAATTTTGCACAAATAGTAGGCAACCGCTTTAAATATATCGGTGCGGTTGCCCTGATATAATCTCCGTACCTTGTTTATTGGGTTAGCTGCGAAAGCAAATCTGCGAGTGTTGTTTTTTGAAGTTCCGCTTCCATAGCTTTTTGTGCGGCGTCCAATGCGGGATCAAGTACGCGGTGAATGTTTTTTCCGATCGGGCATTGCGAATTCGGAGACGGATGAAAATTGAAGAGTTCTCGCTCGTCCTCGCCCTCGTTGACCGCATTGTAAATCGCAAGCAGGGGTATCTCTTCCGGTGTTTTTAGCAAGTGCGAGCCGCCGACGCCTGCCGCCGTTTTTACCAGTCCCGCTTTTTGGAGCTGCAAGAGAATTTTTCTAATGATAACCGCATTGACGCCTGTACTCTCCGCGATAAAGTCGGAAGTAACACGGTAGTCTTTTTCAAAATAGAGGATGCATAGCAGCGTGTGCACCGCCGCGGTAAATCGAACGCTTATTTTCATATTGGCAGCTATTATAGCAGAAAACGGGGCGGCAGGTAAGAAGCGCCGCCCCGTTCCGCAGTAAAAAACATTTGATGCGTTTACTTTGGGTTATGCTCTTACGACGCTGATGCGCTTGTGTGCATCGCCGCCTTTTGCAATTTCTTCCACCAAGGCCGCCGCATAATCCGCATAGCTGATAATGCTTTCACCTTCAGCGCATATTTCGCTGATTGGGAACCTCCCGGCATTAACCGTAGTTTTAGAGATGCCCGTGTATAAGTTTGTAACCGATTGTTGTTTTAATCTGATTACAACATCAATATACAACGGATTTATTGTAATATCAATAGAACTTCAAAAGATTTTTTAAACTTTGTTCATTCAGCAAAAAGCCGTATGGGAACCTCTAAAAACTAACCAGCTTTTTAGAGATCTTATAGAAATTCGTCATCGAGTTAGATTTTTAAATATACCCTTGACATTTATTTCTTAAACATCTAGTATACTAATAAACTAGTATACTAAAGGAGACAAGGATGAAATATGATGCGGACATACCGATTTATGTTCAAATTATCGAAAAAATAAAAAACGATATATTAAACGGTATATTGGTTCCGGGCGAAAAACTGCCGTCTATTCAAGACATGGCAGTAACGATGGAAGTCAACCAGAATACTATTTCGCGGGCATATAAAGACTGCGAGTCCCTCGGTATTATCGAAACAAAACGAGGCATCGGTTCATTTGTCATTGAAAACCAAGCATTGATCAATCAGCTGCGCACTGAGAAAGTCAGGCTTATCATCCAAGCATTTATACATGACTTAGAAGCGCTGGGCTATTCACGGGATCAGATTATCGATCTTGTGAAAAATACACCGCACATACAGCTGCCGGTAGCAGAGTCCGCAAAGGAGTTTACAAGATGAGCGTTATTTTACAAGCAGATTCCGTACAGAAATCGTATTTTACAAAATCCGTACTAAAAGATATTTCGTTGGAAATACAAGACGGAGCAATACTTGGCTTACTGGGGCCTAACGGTTCGGGTAAAACCACTTTTTTAAAAATTATTGCAGGTTTGCTGCATGCAAGCTCAGGTGATATTCGGGTTTGCGGTCAGCCTGTCGGACTTGCAACAAAAAGTATGGTGTCATTTTTGCCCGACAGAAATTGCCTTTATCCTAAAATGACGGCATTGGATGCTATTCAATTTTATCAGGATTTTTTTGATGACTTTGACCGCAACAAGGCGCTTGAGTTGCTTGAGTTTATGCAGCTTGAGCAAAAACAAACCATTAAAACAATGTCAAAGGGTATGATTGAAAAGATGAATTTGACGCTCACCTTTGCCCGCGCTGCAAAACTGTTTGTGCTTGATGAACCGCTTGGAGGCACCGATCCTGTCGCCCGCGAAAAAATCATTAAGACGATTATTAAAACATGGACGGAAAACAGTGCTATTATTATCAGCACCCATCTGGTAACAGATGTTGAACATGTATTTACCGATGTTGCCTTTTTACGTGACGGAGCCATTGCGGTGTACGGGGATGCGGAGCAGCTGCGGGAAGCGCATCAAAAATCAATTTATCAGCTGTATCTCGAAATTTTCGGCTAAATTTTTCAGTTAGATAGAAATAAGAGGAGTATTATATGAAGCGGATTTTTAAGTATACTTTTTTACAGCGGTTGCCGAATATCATATTGCACTGTGCAATTATGGCATGTATGAGCGGTGTTGAGCTTGTCCTGCTGCTGTTGACACACGATGTGTCAAACGGTTTTTATCATCTGTGGTTTAGCTTTACCGTAATAGCGCTCGCGGTTATTCCGCTTTCATCCTTTGTCCGGTGCAGCAGCGGGTATGCACGCTCTCTGCTGTTTACCGATGAAAGCTATTTGATGCTGACCCTTCCGGTACGCACTGAATGGATACTGCTCGGCAGAATACTGTGTGGGCTTTTTGAACTGTGTATCTATATCCTTACTTCACTGCTACTTTTTGCCGTAGTGATGCCTTTTTGGATTATCCATTATATGGGTTTTCACTTCCAAGATTTGTTCCAGCTTGACCTCGGCCTTATCAATACGATACTGGTGAAAAATATTCCGGGCTATATTGTACTGCTGTTTTTGTTTATTGCCGGATTTATTTTGATTGGGAATATAATGCTTGCTATTCAAACCTTTTTACGGTCTTTTAACATTAGACGTATGCGTGCTCTGTGGACGGTAGGAAGTATCCTATTATTTATGAGTATCATCTCTTTTATCGGAAAAGTTGAAACCCAAATCGGAGCTGCGCTGGGAGATTATTGTTCTATCAACGTGTACGGAATAACGTATCAAGATACGCTGCTGCAGATGCATCCAAGTACAGCGGTGCATATTCCTGTAGTATCGATCATGCTTTCCATCGGTCTGGGAATCGGCTGCTTTTTTATTTCAGTTTGGCTTTTCAAGAAGAAGGTGGAAGTGTAATTGGGATACCTAAGTTAATATTCCAAGCTTTGTTCATTCAGCAAAAAGTCGTAGATGTTCATTATCAAAATACCGGCGTCATTGTAATACGGCGCCGGGGAGTCCTTTGCGATAATGATCTTTTTAAAAGAATCACCCGTGCGTATAAGCGGGCGCTGTTCTTGCTCCATTTTTGCCTGATCCGGAAGCGCGTATGCAGACTGAATATAATATCGCTTTGAACCTTTGTTGCATACAAAATCGATTTCCAGCTGTTTGCGCAATCCGTTTCCATTTTCATTCACGTCGTACTGCGTAATAACGCCGACATCGACATTAAACCCGCGGATTTTCAACTCATTAAAAATGATGTTTTCCATTATATGCGTTTCTTCCAACTGCC
>CALHVG010000067.1 GCA_938039145.1 uncultured Treponema sp. | reverse complement strand
TAAAATAAAAATCTACGGAAAAGTAATTTTTGCTTATATTCCGGTTGTTATCTAAAAAAGAGGATTTTTATCATTTTATAGTTTTATTTAATAATAATGTAAAAAATTATAAAAACTTCAGAAGAACTTTTGTTTTCTGAAGTTTTTAAATTAACTGCGCAACAACGATACGATAGCGCTGCAATAAAAGTCTAAAATATGTAAAAATCCGCAGATTTCAGGTAAAAATGAAGTCCTGAAAATTCGCCGTTTTCTGTATTTTTTTTTCATTTTTCTTTTTGTTTTGTAGCATGAGTTTCCGTTTTTTATATTGTATTTTCATAATAAAAAACGCCGCTCAGTTCTGCAAATGAAAAAAAGACTATAATTATCGTTTTTTAGGTGATATAATTGCTTTACTGTTTTGATTATGGAGATACAAAAATGGCAAAATATAAGCCCTATGATTCGATTTCGTTTTTGAATGCTTTCAAGGGAAAGGATTTTAACGGCGACTGGCCTACAGTTCCTGAAATGTTCAATATCACTGTAAAACGCTTTCCCGATAGACCGTGCTTCACGGATTTTGAAGGCGAGAACGGCGCAAAGAGAAGTTGGACTTACAGACAGGCTTTGGAAAGCGTGCTTAATATAGCCTCTTGGCTTAGTGCTAACGGTGTGCGGCACGGAGACAGAATTGCCGTTTCCGGAAAGAACTCTCCGGAGTGGGCTATGGTTTACATCGCTTCTCTTTATGCAGGCGCTACGGTATGTCCTCTCGATTTTGCCTTGCATTTTGAAGAACTGGATAATCTTCTTGAAAGGGCTGAACCTAAATTTTTCTTTGTGGACGATGAAAAATATTCCTATTTTGCAGAAAAAAATACTCCGTACGCTGTATATTCTCTAAATCCCAAACAGGGGGAAAAATACGTTTTTAATTTTCCTTCGCAACCGACCCAAAAAATCGAATCTTGTGATATTGACGAGACAGCCGCAATCCTTTTTACCAGCGGAACGACAGGCATTCCAAAGGGCGTTATGCTTTCCCACAGGAATCTTGTTAGCGACACCTACATAGCGCAAACTCATATGCAAATTCTTCCTACGGACGTTTTTTACGCCCTGCTTCCGATTCATCATGCGTACACGATGCTTGCCGTATTCCTTGAGGCGATTTCTGTTGGTGCAGAAATCGTGTTTGCAAGAAGCATGGCTGTCACAAAAATGATGAAGGAACTGAAGGAAGGAAAAATAACTATGCTCCTTGGTGTTCCCATGCTGTTCAACAAGCTGGCAGCCGGAATCATCAGGGGGATGAAGGCAAAAGGTCCTATTGTCTACGGAATTTTGAGATTTCTTATGAATTTCTCGTATTTTTTCAAAAAGGCGTTCGGCGTGAGTCCATTCAAAGGTCTTTTCAAATCAATACTTGACAAGGCAAGCATAGGAACGATACGAATCGCAATCTGCGGCGGCGGACCTCTTGCAAAAAGCGTTTTCAAATTCTACAACCAGATGGGAATAGATTTTGTCCAAGGGTACGGGCTTACGGAGACTTCCCCGATAATCGCCTTGAATCCCGTTGAGCATTTCAAGATAGAAAGCGTCGGTCGATATTTTGTGGACTACATGGAAATGAAAATCGACGAGCCGAATCAGGATGGAATAGGGGAAATATTCGTCAAGGGGTCGATGGTCATGCAAGGGTATTACAAAATGCCCGAAGAGACCGCAAAGGTTTTCACCGAGGACGGCTGGTTCAAGACGGGAGACCTCGGCTGGCTTGACAAGGAAAACTACCTCATGCTTTCGGGGCGCAGCAAAAATATGATAGTAACTGAAGGCGGAAAAAACGTGTATCCTGAAGAGATTGAAGATTCGTTCCAGCTGGAAGGCGACATCCAGCAGATTACCGTCCAAGGCTACATAGCGGACAAGAAAACAGAATCCGAGGAACTTGAGGCTCTGATCTATCCAAGCGACGAACTTTTCAAACGGCTGAACATTTCCAGAGAGGATACCGGAATGCTTTCCAAAAACATGGTAAAGGTCGAAATTCAGGCTGTTGTGGAAAAGGTTAATAAACGTCTGCAGCCTTACCAGAGGATTACAAGAATCGAAGTTCTTGAAAAACCTCTTGAGATGACAACTACATTAAAAGTAAAACGAAACTACAAAAAATAGATAATCCGAGTATCGAGTTTTCTAATTTTTATAAATATCGTATATGGCGTAAGAGCGGCGGAGGAAAAATGAAAGTCTACAAGACTCGTTTTTCCCGCCGCTCGTTCGCCCTGAACCGTCCGATTTTTCCCCGTTGACTTATTCTCAAATTTAAAACATAATAACACGATTTTATGTATTTTTGTTTTACTAATATTGGGTTTTTGCGCTTTTTTGCGAAACCTAAATTAAGATTCAAAAATACACGCTAATCATGTGCCTGAATCTGTTCCGGTTAGAGGTGCGGAATTGATTTAGGATGATGGATTGTCCTGAGCAGGGCATCTAGCACCTTTTTAGCGGCATCGTGTATATTCACTTGATTGCAAAAATATTTGGTGAATGCTGAGCCGTATGCGGCAGCTTTTGTAGGAGGCTTTTATGTTAAAAAGGGTATTTCTATTTTCTTGTTGTCTTGTATCTTTGATGCTTGTCATTTCTTGTGAGATTGGTTTGGGATCAAAGCCGAACTTTCTTCCGCCGGAAGTAATTGTTGACTACCCTCCAAAAGCCGCCGTGATTCGGGAAGATTTTGTTCTTCGGGGAAGCGCAAAGGATGACGGTTACATAAAAAACATAAAGGCAGTCTTCACGGATACTGAAGATTCTTCTAACGTCAGAGTATTCGATATTGAAGTAAAACCGGAATGGAGCGTAAAAATTCCTAAGGCTTCTCTAAAGGACGGGAAGTATTCTGTTGCTGTAATAGCCACCGACAACACCGACATGGCTGTTGCGGCTGAAACCCTTTTTGAGATAGACAACACTCCGCCTTTGTTCGTAGTGAACCGTCCTTCCGGAATCATTAAGGCCGGCGACCCTGAGAATGATTTTGATAAATACGGTGCTGTTTTTAAAGTCCTTGGACAGGCTGCGGACACCCACAACATCGACAAGATAGAGGTTTCTATAGACGGAAAAAACTCTTTTGTGCGTGCAAATCCTGGATTTAACATTGACGTTTCCTTTCCATATAAAAATGATGGGGGAGCGGATTTTCTTTATACGGATGAGATGCTGGCTTTCCAGGCGGATGGAAAACTTAAAGCGACCATAATTCTTGAGGATGCCGCACGTGTATACGATGGTGAAAATGATTTTTCTTCCACACACGGAAACAGAACTTCAGAGTTTTTTCTGCGAAGCGACGTTGATTCCATTCTTGAGAAATGTTCACTCAGAAGAATTCACAACATGATTTCCTTTGGAGGGCTTGATCCTGATGCAAAAAACGCGCTTGAAAATCTTAAGGAACATAAAAAGGGAGGAAATTATCGATTTATCTTTTCTCTTGACCCTAGAGTTTCTCCTGCGTTTTCGTCCAGCATCATAACTCCTGTTGAATACGACCAATTGGATTGGGCAAATATGGTCAAATACACAACGGATAGTATTTCCATCGACCTAAAGCCAAACAAGGATTCAACCCCGTTAATGAACGCTACTCACAAGGATATAAAAGTAATATTTTATTCTTTGAAAAGTGGAAACGATAAGGAAGATTTCAAAGATCTTGAAAAATGTAACAGAACTGTTGTGTACGATTATGCAAATCCTCCTCCTTCCAGTGCAAATTTTGTTTCAAGCAAGACGGGTGAAAACTACACCCTTTCAATTCCTCTAAAGGCGACGGGTGTTACTTCGGGCTGGAAACGGATTGTTGTGGAAGGAAAAGATTCTTCAAATCTTCCTGGGCATGAGTTCATAGCTGCGGACAGTCTTGGAAATTTCGGCTCTGCGTCAACAACATACTATTATCTTTTTGAAGTAAAGTCCCTTCAGTCAGCTCCGAGGGTTTCCGTAGATCCTCTGAAAAATGATGCCCAATTCTGCAAGGAGCATCCGCACGTTTCGTTCAGAGTGGCTTCTCCTGTATCGAATCTTAAAAAGGCGGTTTGGTTTCGTGAATATACCGATTCAAGCGTGCCTAACCATGAAGAACTTAAAAAGGATCACGTGATTTTTGATTCGGATAATCCTGAGGGACAGTTCACGTTTAATCTTACCCAATTCAGTCTTTTTCCCGAAGGCGAAAACTATATTTCTATAAAAGTTTCTAACGAAACCGGAGATGATTCGACCTCTTTCCGGTTCGTAAAGGACACAGTTCCTCCTGCAATAGGAATGGATGAGTCAACTTTATCTCAAAACTTTACGGGTAAGTCGCTTTTGATAGGAACGTTCAACGACGACACTTCCGGAATAAACAAAGATTCTGCCGTTTTCAAGATTGGAACGGCAAATAAAAATCTTAGCACGTTGAGCGGAGTTACTGTCGAAAAAACTTCTTACGGCTGGAGCATTGATTTTTCCAACATAAGCGAATTTGCGACAACAGCATATGGAACTAAAGACAGCACGGATATATGGACGGTTCCTATTTCCGTAAGCGTGGGAGACAAGGCAAAAAACACTGCGACCAAGACATTCAACATAAAGATTGACCCGTCGGGCGACAAGGCGAGTGCAAGGGTAAGTTCACCTTCCCACGGAGAGACTATGGGCGGAACAGTCCAAATTGTAGGTTCTGCGGACATAAAGAACTCGAATCTTGGTGTAAAGGTGGCTTCCGTAGAAATTCAGATTACCGGAAACTCAAAAAACGCTTCGGAAAGCAATGATGATTGGTTCGCCCGCAGTTGGAGCAGTAAAGATAGCGTGCAATGGAGCGGAAAAACCGGTTCCGACTGGGTGGTGCATCTTGTTGACGGAACTATAGGTTGGAACACAAAAATAGAGGCGGAAAATTTTATAAACACCGGCTCAAAGGCTGAGGTTTCGATTCGTGTCAGGGCGAAGAACTCCAACGGGGTGTACGGCTCTTGGAGCGAACCTGTGTCGGTTACTCTTGATTCCGCTGTTCCTAAGATAGACGAGATAAAGATTTCCGGCGAAGAATATAGGTATGGCGATTACGTTTCGGGAGATTCCAAATATATCACCGCAAGACTCTACGACGAGTCCGGAATCCAGATGATTCGACTTAGGGGAAATTGTGTTCCAGGCGGCGTGCTTGAATGGAAAACTTCCGGAGGTCAGATTACCGGAAATAATTTTGAAACCTATTTTGAGGTTGACAACACACATAGCGCAGGTTCAACGGGATTCAAGAACTATAAGATTAAAGACAACGCTCTTCTTATAAAGAGCAAAACAAATTCCCTGAAGGATGTAAATCTTACCATAACGGTTCAGGACGGCTCTCAGTTCCATTACACGACTTCCAGGGAAGTCTACCTGCATTGCGACAACGTAAGCCCTAAAGGCGATTTCGGTCTTCCTTTGTGGTCGGGATACGCAAAGTTCTCCGGCAATACGGTAACGGACATCGACCATACGTCGGGCTATGCGTTGCACAAAAACGCGAAGGTCGGTCTTTTGATTTTCTACGGCGACAAAGGCTACAAGATAACAAGCGTAAGCAATTCGGGAAAAACAATGACCATAGACGGTTCGGTAACGGACGAGAAGGGGCTTTGCGTTCTTTACAAACAGGACGTAAATGTGTTCAACGTTGGCGCCTCTCATTATTCCGTGCAGGGATTTTTCAGGGACGACGATTCCGGCGTGGATATCACTTCCATTGCCGTGAAAATAGCCGGAGAATCCATGGATACTTCCAGCTTGAGCATAATAGCACTGCAGGGAAATTATTACAGATTTTCAGGAAGCCTTAATTCTTCCCTAGTGACTGATGGCGAAAGAGTGCTTACATTTAGCATGAAGGATCTGCAGATGAACGCCTTCAGCAAAACTGTAGACGTTCAGGTTAAAAACAAGCCGTTCAAGGTAAAGTCGGTTACGTACAAGACTGACGTAAACCTTGACGGCAGCGTGCAGAATAAGCCTGCAATCGGACTTGTCGAAGAAGTGAGTAGCGAAAAGTTCGTTTACGACGAAAACGACAACGAACATCACTGCAACATAAGAAAACTTTCGGACGAAAAGTTTACGTTTGTTTCGAAAAATTACTCTTCGCTTACGCTTTCATTCGAGCCGAGCGGAACAGGTCCTGCGGACAACGGCTATGCGCTTTCCTGCGGCGGAACGGTGCTCTCTTTGGGAACAGATTTTGCGGTTTCTTCGGATAAGTCTACTTTGACATTCACGGAAGCCGGTCTTGGAAAGATGAAGAATAAGAATCTTCTTACCATAAAGGTAACGCAGAAAGATAGAAACGTTCCAAGCAATTGGTATACACAGGTGACAGTTCCCGTTCAGGTAGCGATTGCTGATGAGGCAAATCCGACTGCGAGCATTCTTCCTTTATATTGGAACAACAAGGACGACAATAGCCTTTTTAATAATTCCAAGGATTCTGGGCATGTTGAAATAAAGTCAAGCGACGTTACAGAACTTTCAGGAAAAGTGATTGTCTCGGGAAGTGCATGGGACGACAAGCAGTTGAAAGAACTTGAAATTTCCGCAGCCGGAACAACATTCACCGCATCGTACACTGCGTCTACGGGTAACTGGGCTATCAGTTCTTCGCCTGCGGCAGTTGGAAAAACGCTTTCCGTTGCCACAAAGTATCAGAACACGAGCGGACATTATGTTGATTGGTCTCTTGAGTGGGACACGGAGCAGGGCGAATGTAGTCTTTCAAAGAATATTTCTATTAGGGCGATTGACCATGAGAACAATAAATCAGAGCCCAATACTCCTTTGCCATCTTCTTCTACTGTATTTTCTGAGCCACCGGAAGCAGTCGTTGAGCAAACCGTTGAGCGTCCGTCGGACAATTCGTTTAAGATTTCAAAACTTCTTTTTGTAGGTCAGTTGGTATGCTTTACAAAAACTGATGCTCTTACAGACACAGCCTATTACGCAAGAATTTCTAAGGTTCAAAGCGTTGAATCGGGGAATTACACATATGAAGTAAAGCGCACAAGGCCGCTTTCTACGGATTCAGGAATTCCTAGGGATTGTACGACTTGCAAGATATACGAATCTAAAAAGAAAATAAACACCAACATAAAATTTGCCGTAGTTCCGTATATCACGGAAGTTACGGTTGCCGAAAGTAACAATATAACCGGATTGTCGCTAAGGACATTGAACGGTCATTATCCTTGCCGCACGGACAAAAAACTTTCCGTTAAGGGGTTCAACATAAAAAATGATTCCAATACGGTTTCAAGACTGTGCGATACTGAAGCCGGAACTGCAACCTCTCCAGAGGTATCTAAAACTGCCGAACTTGGAACGGGTGTAAAGTCGGGCTACCTTGTTACGTGGCAGGACGGCTTTTCGTCTAAAAACAACACTAACAATAACCAAAAACTTTACAATAAAGGAGAAAAGACATGTATAAACAATATGTCGTCTCCTTCGGATGATTTTTATATGGATGTTTGGGAAGTAAGTCCTGATAATAAGGCTATAAGACCTGCGGACGGAAAATTAAGTGAAGTTACAATGCGGGTAAGTCCGATTAACGGAATGCTCGGTTTTTCGTTCAACAACGGAACAGCCCTTTATTCCATGCCGAAGCCAGGTTACACTACACGTGCTGTCGAGAAAAACTGGGACTCATTCAAGCACGGCTCATTCGTGTTTAATGAAAATGGAACTCCGTATGGAGTTGCATCGGGAATAGACAAGAACACGAACCAAAATCCTCCTGTCGCTTCATATTTCTCGTATTATTCAGAAAGTGTAACGGATGCGGATCTTAGCCAAGCAGGTCAGAACTATGGTCATCTGACTACAGATGGACGTTACCATATTGAAAGTACAGGTGTAAAGGCTTCTAATGGAAGCAACGTTCTTGTAGATACCGATAGAATTCTTTCTCCAAGTCTTGCGCCGATAAATGGGGAAGTATGTCTTGCCTACTATGACTCAATATCAAAGCAGATAAGGTTCAGATCTCCGTCTCAGATGATAATTTATTATGGTCATTCAAGTGAGCCTACTCCAAGAAGACTCGATACAGGAAAAATTGAAAAGGATGAAGGAAAAACTTGCCCAAGATTCAGCGTGTTTGCAGGAAAAAATGTAACTTATACTGCCGAAGGTACAGGTGGCGTTAAGGTTACGCGAGAAGGTTCGCTTCCGGGAGGTTCGTCTCCGCGAGAGTCGGGAAGTTATCTTTGTATTGCAACGGAAGGCGGTTCAAGCAAGAAGGTTCACATCGCTTGGTACGATGAGACGAACGATAAACTTTACTACGCATATACGGAGGATGGTACAAGTTCAAATCCTACTTGGGTAAGGTCTAATTCTGAGCTTGATTCGGGCGGAAAATATTGTCAGATTGTGTTTGACGGAACTTATGTACACGTAGCTTATCAAGGTTCCGACAATCATCTTCGATATGTAAAAATCTCGAATGGAACCCCAAGCACTCCGTTGGTGATTGATAATTACAACATAAACGGAAGTGGAATTTCCATTGATGTCGATGAAGCAGGAAAACCTGTTATAGGTTATTATGCAAGTTGGCAGCGACAGGCTCGTCTTGCATACAAGACCGGTAGCGGTGATGATGACTGGGAAATTACCGTTGTTCCGTCTGCGCACGGTGTTCCGGAAGACAGGATAAACGCTTGCTCAAAGTATTGTTCCAAGGCTATGAAAGATACTCTCTCCGTGGGAGGTCTCTCTTCTGGCTATGGTGCGCCTCCTTTCGGCTATACCGCCTACTATCCTAACAAACACGGAAAGCCTTGCATGGGTTATGCGGTAACCGTCGGATCTTCTACGCAGATAGAAATTTCGCAGATGCGCTAAAAAATCAAAGAATATTTTGCCAAGGAATACAAAAACTCGTGTTCCTTGGCTTTTTTTTGAACAAAAGTATTTTTTAATCCGTGCGGAAAAAATGATTTTGGTTTTTACCAAATATTTCTTCCGCATTTTTTATGTGAATCCTAAAAAAAATGGCATTTTTCTTATTCCGATTAAAAAATCTTTTTCATCATTTAAAACTTATGAATTTGCTTTATATGATTTGTGTTTTTTAGAATGGTAGATTAGAATAATCAATATGAAATTTACAAGAAGCAGTGGAATTTTAATGCACCCCACATCTTTTGCGGGGACACCGGGTATAGGTACGCTTGGGAAACCGGCGTATGAATTTGTTGATTGGCTTGAATCTGCACATCAGACTTTGTGGCAGATTCTTCCTATAGGACCTACAGGCTACGGGGATTCTCCGTACGCCTCTTTCTCGACATTCGCAGGGAATCCTTTGATGATAGACCTCGATAGGCTTGTCGAGAAAGGCTGGGCGGATTCTTCGGACATAGCTCCCACGGAATACATAAAGACCACCGGAAAAGTCGATTACGGTTCTGTGGTTTGGTGGAAAATGCCCGTTCTTTTCAGATGCGCAGCGTTCTTCCTTAAAACTTGCGACAAAAAGTCCAGGACAGACTACGAGGCGTTCAAAAACGATAATTCTTCGTGGCTCGACAATTACGCAAACTTCACAAGCATAAAGCAGTTTTATGATGCGGAAGCAGCCAAGCAGGGAATCAGCGGAATCGCACAGATGTGGAACGCATTTTGGCCGTCCGAACTTGCAAAGTGCGAGCCGGCTTCCGTTTCAAAGTGGAACGCAGAGCATACCGAAAACATCGAGCAGATAAAGGCGATTCAATTCTTCTTTGCCGAGCAGTGGTTCTCGCTTAAAAAATATGCGAACGATAAGGGAATAAAACTTATCGGAGACATTCCGATTTTTGTGGCTCCGGATTCTGCGGACGTATGGGCAAACCAGAAATTCTTCCAGCTTGACAAAAACGGTCTTCCGCTGAAGGTCGCGGGTGTTCCTCCGGATTATTTTTCTGCTACGGGGCAGCTTTGGGGAAATCCGCTTTATGACTGGGATGCGATGAAAAAGGACAACTATTCTTGGTGGGTAAAACGCACACAGCGAATGACGGAACTTGTAGACATAGTTCGGATTGACCATTTCCGTGGATTCGAGGCGTATTGGTCTATCCCTTACGGAGAGACCACTGCGGTGAAGGGTGAATGGGTTCCCGGTCCTAACATCGAACTTTTCGATGCAATCAAGAAAAGCCTTGGCGACCTTCCTATAATCGCCGAAGACCTTGGAGTCATCACCGATGGAGTAAAAAAACTTCGTGATGACGCAGGATTCCCCGGAATGAAGGTGCTTCAGTTTGCGTTCGATCCAGCCGAGGCAGGAAAAGACGGAATGGTAAATGCTTTCCTTCCGCATATGTATCCGAATGAAGCTGTGGTTTATACCGGAACTCACGATAACGACACCATGCAGGGCTGGCTTGACAGCGCTGACGATGCGGCTGTAAAGATTGCGGCTGAATATGCGTTCGCAAAGGAAATGACAGAAAAAGAAGCCCGTGCGCTTGTTGCGGACGGCACTCTTACAAAGGCTCTTATCCGTGTAGCGATTGCGTCAAGTGCAGACATGGCGGTAATTCCAATGCAGGACATCCTTTGTCTTGGCACGGAGCATCGCATGAATATTCCGAATACCACAGGCACGAACTGGACGTGGCGGCTTCCTGAAGGCGCTCTTACAAAAGAGAATGCAGACTGGCTTTCGTTCATCTCTGACCTTTACGGAAGAAACATAAAAAAGAAGTAGAGTTTTTCTAAAAATTGCATGAACCCGGACGACAGTTTTAGTTGAACATTCGTTCGGGCTTTTTTTATTTGCGGCATTTTAAGAATAGCGTAGTACTTGATTCATCTTTATCTGCGTTCATTTATATAAAAAGACTGTTTAAAAATCCGACTGTTTTTATGATTGTCTTATTTTAGAAAAAGGCGGGAAAAGACAGCTCTTTTGCAAGATGTCTTATACAAGTTTTACTGATAAGGAAAAATTGAGGGCGTCGGGCGGACATTTTAATGCATCGTTCATTTTGATGTCAGCCGTATGTCCGCCCCACAAAACGGACTGAATCGTCCGTTTTGTGCAAGATGGGGGCAAGGGAGGAAACCTGCGGGCTTCGAACTCCGAACCGGTGTTCTTCCTTAATTACAGCTACAACATACAACCTATTACGGCTACAATCGATGACCTGTTACAGTTACAATATGTCACATGTTACAGCACTACACTAGATGACCTAGTGTAGTACTACAATATGTGACATGTTTCAGCACTACACTAGATGACCTTGTGTAGTACTACAATAGGTGACTTGTTACAGCACTACACGAGATGACCTCGTGAAGTACCGGAATAGGTGATATGTTCCAGCACTACACGAGACGACCTGGTGTAGTCCTAGAATAGGTGACATGTTACAGCACTACACGAGATGACCTGGTGAAATACCGGAATAACTTCTAAGTTTTAGAACAATCAAAAACTCCTCAATACGCACCGTTTTTTCCTAAACATACTATTCATCTTACAAAAAAGCTCCCGAATATTCCGGGAGCCTTTTTTTGTTTTATGTTTTATAAAACTGTAAATATTCAGTAATGCACTGTTTTAAACGGCAAAGTTCAGTTTAAAACAAAGCAAGCGTTCTTTCTATTCTTTTTACGCTTTCGTCCGCGCCGAGTATAAGAATCGAGCCTATGAGCGGAGGCGATATTCTGCTTCCTGTAACTGCCATTCTTATAGGCATCATGAAATCGCCGAGTTTCACGCCGAGTTTTTCAGCGTATTCCTTTGCAAGCGCCTCTCCTTCCTCGTGGGAAACGGCCGGAAGTTTTTGCACGAAAGCTTTTGCCTCTTCAAGCACTTCCTTTGTTTTTTGCGCATCCAGTTTTTTGGGAATAATTTGCTCTGCTTGCGGAACAGAAGGTTCTGTGAACAGAAAACGCACCATTTCCGCAGCTTCGGTAAGATACTTTAGTCGTTCCTTTATGAGCGGCATCAACGCCATGAGTTTTTCCTTTACCTCTTTGGACGACATGTTCATGGATTTGTCCACGCAGACCGGTTCTCCGTCATCCCCAAGAGAAATCCCCGAATATTCAGGCCCGACTTTCGGCTGTGGCTCAGGGCTTTCCGGATTCAGCGGAAGGAGAGCGTCTTTTGTTCCCGTTATGAACGGAAGCGTCCATTTGTAAAGTTCTTCGTCGCTCAGGCTGCGGATATAGTTCCCGTTGTAATATTCGAGTTTTTTGTAGTCGAAGACGGCGGGGGCTTTGTTCAGGTGTTCCAAACTGAATTTTTTTGAAAGCCCTTCCAGCGTATAGAATTCCTTTCCTTCCTCGTATGAACATCCAAGCATAGCCACGTAGTTTACAATCGCCATCGGAAGGTAGCCTCTCGCCCTGAATTCATTCAGAGACGTTGAACCGTGCCGTTTTGAAAGTTTTTTTCCGTCCTGTCCGTTTACCATCGGAAGGTGGCAAAATTCCGGATGAGGCCAGCCAAACGCCTTGTACATCTGCACGTGCAGCGGAGTCGAAGGAATCCATTCTTGGGCGCGCATTACGTGGCTTATTTTCATAAAATGGTCGTCTACGATGTTTGCAAGATGATATGTCGGAAATCCGTCCGACTTCAAAAGTACGGGATCTGGAGAAATGTCTTCGTTTTTCCATTCTATGTTTCCTAAAATATGATCGGTGAACGTCGTCGTTCCTTCCATCGGGACTTTCAGCCGAATGACGTAAGGTTTTCCTTCCTTCAAGTTTTTTTCTATTTCTTCGGCTGTAAGATGGCGGCAGTTTCTGTCGTAGCCCGGAGCCATCTTGTTTTCCGTCTGGATTTTGCGGATTCTGTCAAGCCTTTCGGAATCGCAGAAGCAGTAGTACGCTTCTCCTTTTTCCACAAGTTCCATGGCGTGTTTTTTGTAAAGGTCGAAGCGTTCGCTCTGGACGTAAGGTCCGTATTCGCCGCCCTTTGAGCCGCCTTCGTCCCAGTCGATTCCAAGCCAAGACATTGTGTCGTAAAGGTTTTCCACATATTTTTCGTCGAACCGGGTGCGGTCTGTGTCCTCAAGCCTGAGTATGAATTTTCCGCCTTTTGAATGCGCATAAAGATAATTAAAGAGAGCCGTGCGGACTCCCCCTATATGCTGCATTCCCGTTGGAGAAGGGGCGTATCTTACTCTTACTTCATTGTCTGACATAAAAAACCTCGAAAATAAATGGACTTGCCGAAAGATGACTAAAGCCAAGTTTTGTTGAAATTATTTGAAATAGTATATTGAAAATGATGTTTTTGCTCAATGCGAAGGATTTTCTTAAAAAATCGTATTTTTTTAACGAGTTCCGATGGATAATTAAAAAGTAAAATAAATTTCTTGACAAATTAAAAATTCGATAGACAATTATACAGAGAATAATACAAGATTCATATAAATCATAAGGAGGTTTTTTATGAAAATAAAGCATTTATTTTTTACTGC
>CALHVG010000066.1 GCA_938039145.1 uncultured Treponema sp. | reverse complement strand
TAATATAGTAGATATTTTACTATGCAATCGTAGGGATTGCAAAAAGGAGTTTTTTAGATGGATGAATTTTCGGAACGGTTAGCCTTATTCCGCAAAGAGGTACAGGCATCGATTGCCGAACGGAACTCAAGAGGCTGGACGTGGAACGATTGCAACCGCGCATTTGCAGAAAAAAAGGATGACGCCGAAACGCTTGCAAAAGAACTTTTTATGTTTTTGGCAAGCTGGGGAATGCTGCGAAATTCTTTTCTTATGCATTATAACTGGCGAATATTGGTTCCGGTTGTAAAAGCGCTTTTACAAGACCGCTTTGCCGTATTGCAGAACGCCGATATTGCCGCAATCGAAAAGAATGTCGACCTTTTGATTGAGCTAAAAGAGGAGTTGTACAAGACGCTTAACGCAGTGCGCGCCGGCTACGGCAACAACATTACGGATACGCTCATTTCCAAAATTATGATGAGTTCATTCGGCTGCATAGTCGCCTATGATAGAATGGTGCGCAATGAGCTTTCTATGCAGGGGATGCTCCAGACATTTTCTAAAAAGTCCGTTTTGGAATTATGCGCATTTTACAACAGTCATCCCGAGCTGGAAAAAGAACGGCAAAAGATAAAAGAAGAATACGGCATCGACTATCCCCCGATGAAAATTCTGGATATTGTTTTTTGGTCGCCGGACGAAGAATAGAAGATAAAACAAAAGCCGTGCACACGGCGCGTCTTTTGTTCCGTCAAGAAGCTGTTCAAAAACTTCGGTTTGCGGACGGTTCCTTTGGATTTTACTGCTTAGGCTGCTCGGCTTTAAGCTTAAAGGAACAAAAAAAGATACGGGATACCGGCTATACCGGCGGGTTTTAATGGGGGGCTGCAGCGGCACGGCTGAGGCTTTGGTGTGTGTCGCCGTGCCGTATATCAGTATAGCGGTACTCAGAAAAGTTTGTTTTTGGGTGCAGTAAGTGTTCTTTACGGTAAGCGCTCCGTCTTTTTCGTAAAACTTAAGCTCAAGTGTGAACTCATCAGCCGTTCAAAATGCCGCTTTTATACGGCGGCGTTTGGAACTTACGATTTTTCCGTAAGTAAAATAGTGTTTATTTTCCGTCGTTCACACTCAAAAATGCAGCAGCACAAAAACTTGAAAGTTTCCAAGCAACTTTTATTAAAGCAGCCGGTTCTTATCCAAACTGCTTAAATTAAAAAAAACACCGAAAATTAAAGAATAATTTTATTTATATTTCCGCACATATCGGAAAAATCTCTATTCAGCAATAAAATACTCTGCAAAAATTATAGCATAAAAGGTATAGACGCCGAATAACGCCTATTCCGGCTCATCATGCTGATTGTCCACGATACTTTTTTTGCTATAATATATATAGAAGGTAGATTATGCTATTAACGATAACGGCGGAAGGAGAGAATGCGCAAGCATTGAGCTTTTTACTGCACAAGCATCCCGATAAATTACAGACGGCGGAGCTGTCGGTTGGGAAGACTCATGTTTTTTATCCCGAATATGAGAATGGGAAAGTAACGGCTGCCCTCCTTTTGGAGATTGATCCGATCGGCATGGTTCGCAATGCAAAGAATTTTGCGGGAAAGGATTTTTTACTGGGGCAATACGTCAATGACCGGCCGTATGTAGCCTCTTCGTTTATGAGTACGGCAATTTCAAAAGCGTTTTCGAGTGCGATGAACGGCAGCTGCAAGGAGCGTCCCGAATATGTTGATATGCCGCTTTCTGTAACGGCAAAGCTTTCCGTACTGCCTGCTCCGCGGGGCGGCGAAATACTGATAAAACGGCTCTTTGAACCGCTCGGCTACACGGTGGAGGCGGAACGGCATCTTTTGGACACGCACTTTCCCGCATGGGGTTACGGAAAATATTTTACATTGACTTTGAAAAACACCCTGCCGTTAAAAGAACTGCTGACGCACCTTTACGTGCTTATTCCCGTTTTGGATAACGAAAAGCATTATTTTATCACGAAGGACGAAGTTGCTAAATTGATGCAAAAGGGGAAGAGCTGGATTGAACAACACCCTGAGCGGGAAATTATCGTTTCGCGGTATTTGATCAATCTAAAATCGCTGGTGCGTTCCGCCTTTGAAGTGTTGCAGGCTGCGGAAGAAGGTATCGATCCTGAAAGCGCAGAAAACGACACTGCGGAAGAAAGCGAAGTTTCTGATACAGTAGCCGCCGGTATGGCTGATGCCGGCAGTTCGCACAATACGGCAGACGGAGCGGCGGGCGATGGAACTGTTCCGCCGCAAGAAGAAAAAAAAGAGCGGCTGCATGATATACGGCTCAAGCTCGTTGCAGAAAAATTGAAGCTGAGCGGAGCGGCGAGTGTGATCGACCTCGGCTGCGGGGACGGTAAACTCCTCAGGCTCCTTTTAAAAGAAAAACAATTTACCCGCATTGCAGGCGTTGATGTGTCGTATGCGGAATTGGCAAAATGCAAAGACCGGCTCCATTGGGAAGAAATGCCAGACAAGCAGCGCGAACGGTTGTCGCTCTTTCAAAGCTCGCTTACGTATCGGGATAAACGGTTTAGCGGTTTTGATGCCGCAGCCGTTGTGGAAGTGATAGAGCACCTCGAGGTCAACCGATTGTCTGCGCTGGAAAAATCGCTGTTTACGTATGCCAAACCCCGGATAATTGTGTTGACCACGCCGAACAGCGAATACAATGTGCGGTACGAACATCTATCAGCCGGAACGGTTCGGCACAGCGACCATCGGTTTGAATGGACACGCAAGGAATTTGAAACATGGGCGGCACGGGTAGCGCACGAAAATCATTATACCGTTGCCTTTTTCCCTGTTGGTGAAGAAGAAGAAAATATAGGAGCGCCGTCGCAGATGGCGGTATTTACGTATGGAAATTAGTATACCGAAAACAGCGTTAGTGCTGCTTGTGGGGGCATCCGGCTCAGGAAAGAGCAGCTTTGCAAAAAAGCATTTTGCTCAGTATGAAATTGTTTCGTCTGATACGTGCCGCGGCGTGGTTTCCAATGATGAAAACGATCAGAGTGCCTCTGCCGATGCTTTTGAATTGTTCGATTATATTCTTTCGATGCGGCTGAAAAAAGGACTGCTTACCGTCGCGGATGCAACCAATGTGCAAGCTGATGCACGGAAAAAGCTCATTGCGATTGCCCGTGCCTTTCATGTGCTTCCCGTTGCACTGGTGTTTGATATGCCGCAGCAGCTGTGCGAAAGCCGGAATGCAGCACGGACGGACAGAACCGTTCCCGCTCATGTTATCAGACGGCAGCAGCAGGACTTAAAGCGTTCAACCCGAAATATAAAAAAGGAAGGCTTTGCAAAAATATATACGTTTAAGTCCGAAGCTGAAGCCGATTCCGTTACGTCGATTGTGCGGGAAAAGCTCTACAACGACAAGACCGAACTGCATGGGCCATTCGATATTATCGGGGATGTGCACGGCTGCTATGACGAACTGATAACACTGCTGCAAAAACTCCGCTATACGATAGAAGAAATAGCAGACGATGGAACAAACTACGGGATAAAGGTCAGTCATCCTGAAAACCGCACGGCTGTTTTTTTAGGTGATTTAATTGATAGAGGCCCTGCATCGCCTGCCGTTTTAAAACTTGTGATGAGCATGGTACGGAGCGGAGCTGCGCTCTGCGTTCCGGGCAACCATGATATGAAACTCTACAAAAAGCTTGACGGAAAACCGGTGCAGGAAAAACACGGCTTAGCCGAAACCGTACAGCAGCTTGCAGGCGAATCCGAAGCATTTAGAAACGATATCAAAGAATTTTTACACGGGTTAATCAGTCACTATGTGCTGGATTCCGGCAAGCTGGTTGTTGCCCATGCTGGGCTGAAAGAGGAGATGCAGGGACGCGGTTCGGGGACTGTCCGCTCGTTCTGCCTATACGGAGAGACCACCGGAGAAACGGATGAATTCGGTTTACCGGTGCGGTACAACTGGGCTGCCGAATACCGCGGTCGTGCAAAGGTGGTGTACGGGCATACGCCTGTTCCTGCCGCCCAATGGCTCAACAATACCATCGATATAGACACGGGCTGCGTCTTCGGCGGCTCCCTCACCGCGCTGCGTTATCCCGAAGAAGAACTCGTGTCGGTACAAGCGCAGCGGACATACTGCCAACCGGTTAAGCCGCTTGAGATGCCGGGAACCGCTGCAGGCGCACCGATGTGCAGTGAAGCGGTACACCCATTTGAAACCGCTGCAGCAGGGTATGGAGCAGCCGGGCATGAAGCCGCGAGCTCTCCAACACACAGTGAAGCCGTGTGCACGGCTGCGAACGGAACCGTGAATCAGGCGGCGTATACAAGCGGGAATGACACGATCATGTCGCTACAGCATCAAGATGATGATGTCCTCGATATAGAAGATGTTTTGGGGCGGCGGATTGTTCAAACACGGCTTAAAAACAATATCTTAATTCGGGAAGAAAATTCCATCGCCGCCCTCGAAGCACTGAGCCGTTTTGCGGTTAATCCCAAGTGGCTTATCTATCTGCCGCCGACTATGTCGCCGTGCGAAACAAGTACCCTCGACGGGTTCTTAGAATATCCAACTGAAGCAATCGGCTATTACAAAAGCCGCGGCATCCAAGCAGTCGTATGCGAAGAAAAACACATGGGTTCCCGCGCCGTACTCATCCTCTGCAAAGATGAGCAGACGGCGCAGCGCCGCTTCGGTATTACCGGTGAAGGGATCGGCATCTGCTATACCCGCACGGGGCGGAACTTCTTTAATGAGGCGGAAACCGAACAGGCGTTTTTAGCAAAGGTGCGGGATGCGCTGAACCGTTCCGGCTTTTGGGAAAAACATCAGACCGATTGGGTGTGTATGGATGCCGAACTCATGCCGTGGTCGCTCAAGGCTCAAAGCCTTATTCAAGCGCAGTATGCGGCAACGGGCTCAGCGGCGCTCAATGCGCTTTCGCAAGCGGAAGCCACGCTGCGTGTAACGGCACAGCGTAATATCGAAGGTGCGCAAGATTTGCTGCGTATATTCGGTGAGAAAAAACAGGCTGCGGAAAAATTTGTTTCCGCATATCGCGCCTATTGCTGGGAAGTTACCGGCATCGACGATTATAAACTTGCGCCCTTCCATATTTTGGCAACGGAAGGCGCCGTTCATGC
The DNA here is from genome assembly GCA_938039145.1 of uncultured Treponema sp. Taxonomy (GTDB): domain Bacteria; phylum Spirochaetota; class Spirochaetia; order Treponematales; family Treponemataceae; genus Treponema_D. Next base: position 37,209 of record CALHVG010000066.1, on the reverse strand, counting down.
GGATAAAAATCATCAATGGCACATGGAACACATTGCGGATATATGCAAGGCGGACACAACGCTTTTCAAACTGACTCCGTATAAAATCGTGCATTTGGAAAACGAAGCGGAAATCGCCGATGCGGTACAGTGGTGGCGTGAGCTGACCGGCAAAGGCGGTGAAGGGATGGTTGTAAAGCCCTACCAGTTTACCGCTTACGGTAAAAACGGCGAGCTGCTGCAGCCGGCGGTTAAATGTCGCGGCAAAGAGTATCTCCGCATTATCTACGGGCCGGAATATTGCGAACCGGATAACCTTGTCCGCCTGAAAAAACGGGGACTGAAAAAAAAGCGAGCGCTTGCCTTGCAGGAATTTGCATTGGGGCTTGAAGCACTCGAACGCTTCGTCAGAAAAGAACCGCTCCGGCGTACTCACGAAAGCGCCTTTGCCGTCCTTGCTATGGAAAGCGAGCCCACCGACCCGCGGCTGTAGGGAAACTGTAAGAAATATGAACGATGTAAAAAGCGATTGAAGATATGAAGCAGGTCTATGCGGTTCGTAATCTTAAACATACATTCCATTGTCGCTCTTTTTCGTAAAATTTAAGCTCAAGCGTGAAATCATCACCCGTTCAAAATGCTGCTTTTATACGGCGGCGTTTTGAACTTACGATTTTTCCGTAAGTAAAACACCGTTTATTTTCCGTCGTTCACACACAAAAATACAGCAGCGCAGAAACTTGAAAGTTCCCAATAGAAAATCCGTAAAATACATATTAAAACATACAAAAACACGAAAAATTCTCAAACTGAATACAAATTTTTGTCGCTTTTTAGTTACTTTCTTTTCATATGAAAATCGTGTTTTTTCCCAAACCTGCTCCAATTAAAAAACTCGAAGTTCAGATTGATAAAACATTTGTATTTTTCACCTATAGCGATTTTTAGATTAATTTTCAGGTTTGATGTAAAAGTTTAAAACTTAAAAATTCGTTTTTGAATATTTTTCATAATTATATCGAAACTTTTTTTCATATTCTTATTGATTTATATTCTTATTGATTTACAATGTCCATTATGAACTGGTTGCTGATTTCTTCTGACTTTGAAAAAAGGGAACGCATGAAGGTTTCCTTGAATGAACTTTTTCCGGGCTCTGTGATATACGAGTCTTCCACTGAAATATCTAGCTTGCAGAACATATATGGAATCCTTGATAAAATATCGTGCTGCGTAATAATAAGCGACAATATTGAAAACGGCTGCGCTCTTATTGTGGGATATCTTTGCGGAAAAAATATTCATGTGATTACGGATGCGGACTTTGAAAAAAGCGTAACCGAAAGTTTCGGTTCTCTTGTTGTCAAAAAGAACATTGACGAGATATGCAAGGGCATAAAAAAGAATCGTAAAAAACTTGAGGATGAGGTTAAAAGAAAGGAAGCCTTCGATTATCTTTTTGCGCATGGAATTCCTTTCAGTCCCGACCATTTTTCAAAATATATTGAAAAAGGCGCTCTTGACATCTGTGAATGTTATATTACGGCAGGAATGGACGTAAACTCAAGAGACAGGGACGGAACTCCCATGCTCAGTATTGCCGTACGAAACGACAATGTTGAGACCGTAAAATGGCTTTTAAAAAAAGGTGCGGATGTTAATGCCATAAGCGAGGACAGGGGATATTCCGCTTTGATGGATGCCGTCTGGCGGGGAAATAAAGATATTGTTCTTATCCTGCTGGAAAAAAATCCTGACGTGAACATAATCAGCAAGGAAGGTCAGACTATGATTATTCTTGCAGTCGGGGCGGAAAATGTTGAAATTTGCAGTCTTTTATGTCAAAAAGGTGCGGACGTTGACATATCCGACGAAATGGGAATGTCCGCGTACGGCTATGCGCGGCTTTTTAAAAAGGAGAAGATTCTTTCCATCCTTGAAAAATACCACAAAGAAAGTTAGAATCGCTTCATGGATGAAAAACATGGCGCAATCAAAGTCGTGTTCGCAGGCGGAGGAACAGGCGGGCACATATATCCCGGACTTGGAGTTGCGGATGCTTTGCGCGAGATTTGCAAACAAAACGGCGCGGATGTAAAAATATTTTGGATAGGAAACTCTTCGGGCATGGACAGAAACATCGTCGAAAAAAATGTCGATGCTTTCGGGGTAAAAAGCGCGGATTTGTTTTACGGAATTCCTTCGGGAAAATTGAGGCGCTATTTTTCTTTAAAAAATTTTTTTGATTTGTTCAAAATTGCTCTTGGATTTTTTGCGTCGTTTTTCATTCTGCTAAAGATAAAACCTGATGTTCTTTTTTCTAAAGGCGGATTTGTAAGTGTTCCGCCGTGCGCCGCCGCAAGTCTTCTTGGAATTCCTGTGTTTACGCATGAGTGCGATTTTACACCGGGACTTGCCACAAAGATTAACTCAAGATTTGCAAAGAGCGTTCTTTTGTCGTTTGAAAAAACAAGGGATTATCTTTCGCCGTCCGCAAGAAAAAAAACTGTAGTAACGGGAAATCCTGTCCGCCCTGTTTTCTATAAAGCCGACGCAAAAAGAGGGCTTTCGTTCCTTGGAATTCAGAAAAAAAATAAGCCGCTACTTCTTGTTGTCGGCGGAAGTCTCGGTTCAATGGAAATAAATCGTTTGATAAAAGAAAATCTTTCCTGGATATGCAGCCGTTTTATTTTGGTTCATCAGACTGGCGAAAAGAATTTTAATAAGTCTGATTTTTCTTCCGGGACTGCGATTCCGGACTATATGCCTTATCCTTTTATATATTCGCAAATGCCGGATGTGATTTCTGCATCCGATGCGGTGCTTTCGAGGGCGGGGGCAAACTCAATTTGGGAATGTTCGGCTCTTTCAAAGCCTATGATTCTTGTTCCTCTTACAGGAAGCGGAACAAGGGGCGACCAGGAAGACAATGCCCGTTTTTTTGAAAAATCCGGAGCGGCTCTGGTGCTTTCGGGAAAAGATGCGACTTCAGAGAATTTAAAAAAAGCGCTTGAAAAACTTCTTATTGACGATAACAGAAAAAAAATGTCTTCGGCATCGGGAAAACTTAGCGAAGGGGAAAAGCCCGCTGAAAAGATAGCAAAAATCATTTACAATGAGGCGCATGGCTAGGGGGTGCGGATGTCTTTTTCGGCGGTGGACATATTTTTCTTTCTGATATTGGTGATTTTTATAATCAGAGGAACATTCAAAGGCTTTGTAGGAGAGCTTTTCGGAAAACTTTCATTTATAATCGGAATTCTTTGTGCAATACTTTTAAACGGAATTGTGGGCGGATTTATTTTAAAAAAAATCTCAAATCCGTATGCTGCAAGAATTATCGCTTTTTTTATTGTGTTCGCGCTTGTGTTCACGGTTTTAAAACTTATCCAAAAACTTTTGGAAAACCTTTTTGACGGCGAAATCCTCGGCTCTCTGGATAGGGCTTTGGGCTTTTTCCTTGGAGCTGCGGAGGGAATTGCCGCGGTTGCCCTTGTTATATATTTAATGAGCGTTCAGTCTTTTTTTGATTTTGATTCCATTTTAAAGGATAGTTTCTTTTTCAAAATGCTTTCTCCGCTCATAAAATTTTCGTTGGAATCTATTAAGAATATGCCTATAATTGATGCCGTGCCTAAAATCGGCGGAACGGACGGGTAGAAAAATGTACGAAAACCTTCTTTATCAGCCTGTAGATTTGCAGCTAAAATCCGACATTGAAAAAGGAAAGTTTCCGGGTGCCGTGCTTTTTTCAGGACCTGAAGGAGCCGGAAAACTTACGGCTGCCTTGGAAACAAGCCGAATCCTTTCATGCGTCAATAATCCCAAGGCAAAATGGGATTGCAAGTGCCCTTCGTGTGTAAGAAACAGGGCTTTGACTTCAACAAGTCTTCTTCTTTTAGGGCCGAGAGATTGCGTTCAGGAGATAAAGGCTTCCGCCTCCACATTTATAGCGTCCATTAAAAAAAACGCCCCCTACATAACCGCCTCGCGTTATCTTTTTGTAAGAAGCATAAGAAAACTCACCTTGCGTTTCAGTCAGATTTTGTGGGAACACGACGAAAAACTTTCGAAAATTGCAGGAATTACCGGAGCGATTGACGAAGAACTTGAAACATTGGATTTTCCCCACGAACTTCCGGAAATTTCTTCTGTGGAAAAATCCATTGAAAAACTTGAAAAACTTTCCATGGAACTTGAGGATTCTTTTTTGTACGATTCGATTCCCGTAAATCAAATACGGAATCTTGCATCCTGGGCAAGAATGAAAAGCGTCGACGGAAAAAACACTGTGATAATCGAGAATGCAGACAGGATGCTTGAAAGCGTGCGTAACGCCCTTTTAAAGATTCTTGAAGAGCCCCCGGAAGGAACTGTGTTCATTCTTACAACGTCAAGGAAGTCTTCCATAATGCCCACGATTCTTTCGAGGGTAAGGCAATACGCTTTTTCGGAACGCACATTGCCCAATCAGCAGGATGTTATAAAAAAAGTTTTCCACGAGGAAGATTTTTCAGGCGGAATAAAAGAATTTCTTCAGGATTTTCTTCCCGTTTCTCCGGTCGAAATCAGAAAAAAAGCCCTTGAATTTTTAAAAGATATTTCCGAAAGAAAAATCCCGTATGTTTCGAGCATCGTAAAAGACATGAACGGATTTGAGCCCGGAAGTATGCTTAAAATCTTTCTTGACGGAATAAATTGCAGCACAAAAAAATTAATGCTTTTTCCGGAAGGACTAAAAGCTCTGGAAGAAATGAATACCTCAGTCCGGGAATGTTACAGCCGGGTTACCGTGTACAATCAGGGCGTTCAGGCGGCTCTTGAACTTTTGGTGAGGGACATTTACAGAATAAACAGAAGCGGCGGAAATATCTTAAAATGCGTGACCATGTGATGCGTGTTTCTCAGATGCTTCCAAAGCTTTCTGAGGAACAGATTGAAAATATTTTGAACTCCATAACAGCCGAGAACGAAATGCTTGATTCCGTTCTTGATTCTCTTGTTACGGGCATTATGGTTGTTGACGAAAAATGGAATCTTCTTAAGGTTAATAAAACAGCGGAACGATACCTTTTACGTCCGGTTTTGGGCGACAAGGTGAACAGCGAAAGTGCGTTCGAGCTTATAGGCGAAGAGGAAATTGCTGCGTTTATAAAAAACTGCGCTCTTGAGGACAAGTCGAACGTGTCGGAGGAATTTTCCATTTCGAACTCGGACGGCTCTGTCCGCTTTGTTACGGTTTCTGTTTTCTCTTGGGTATGCCGCTGCAAAATGCGGGGAAGAATCCTTAAGTTCAACGATATTACGGAAAAAAGAAGTCAGGAAGTGCTTTTGCGCCGCATGGAAAACATGGCGGGCCTTACAAATCTTGCAGCCGGTATGGCGCACGAAATAAAAAATCCGCTTGGAGCAATCGGAATCCACATTCAGCTTATCCAGCGGGCGGTAAAAAAGGAGCGGGAGAAAAAAGGGCTTTTGCCTGATAAAAAATTTATTGAAGACCACCTTGATGTTGTGAACGAAGAAATCGAAAACCTGAACAAACTTGTGATGGATTTTCTGTTTGCCGTTCGGCCGATAAATGCCCGTCTTACGCTTGTAAATCCGTCAAAGCTGATAGAAAATATCGTGAGTTTTTTTTCGCCCGAGTTTGAACGAGAAGGCGTGTCATTTTCGTTCAAGGGCGAGGCGGCTTCTTCACGCCTTATGATAGACGAAAAACTTTTCCGCGAAGCTTTAATAAACATTGTGCAGAACTGTTTTTCCGCCGTAAAAGAACGGTATAACGATTTTTATTCCGGTTCGGACTCCGAAAATTCTTCCGGCAAAAAAAAGAGTGGAGGCTGCGCCGGAAAAATAGAGATTTCCTCTTCGGAAAAGGATGCTCGCTACGAGATTCGGATTTCCGACAACGGAACAGGCATGAGCGAGGAAGTCCTTTCTCACATATTCGAACCGTACTACACAACAAAGGCAAGCGGCACGGGACTTGGAATGACAATGGTATACAAAATCATAAAAGAATTTTCAGGGGACATAAATGTGAAGTCGGAACCGGGAAAGGGAACACAATTTACTATAATGATTCCGATTCCTCAGACAAGCAGAAAACTCCTTTTGAAACCTGATGAGGCAAAATGAAATTTACAATCCTTGTAATAGACGATGAAGAAAACATAAGAAACGGACTTGCCGCAAACTTTGAAATGGAAGACTACAATGTGAAAACCGCTTCCGGCGGAAAGGAAGGACTTGCATTGCTTTCCAAAGGCGACATAGACCTTGTTGTAACCGACCTAAGAATGGACGGCATTAGCGGCGAGGAAGTTCTTAGGCGCATAACGACTGAAACTCCGGGAATTCCTGTGATAGTGCTTACCGGGCACGGAAGCATAGATTCTGCGGTGGAGGCGATGAAAAACGGAGCCTACGATTTTCTTACAAAACCGCTGAACCTTGACCAGCTGAACGTAATTGTAAAGCGCGCATTGGAAACCAGGGAGCTTTCCTTGCAGCACACAATGCTTAAAAAGGAACTGGACGAATCTTTAACGTTCGATAAGATGATTGGCGAAAGCGCCGATATGAGACGTCTTTTGGAACTTATAAAAAAAGTCGCCCCGTCAAGAGCAAGCGTTCTTATAACCGGCGAAAGCGGTGTCGGTAAAGAACTTGTGGCGGACGCTTTGCATAACCTTTCCGGACGAAGGGACAAATCTTTTGTCAAGGTGCATTGCGCCGCCCTGAGCGAAACTCTTTTGGAAAGCGAGCTTTTCGGGCACGAAAAAGGGGCTTTTACGGGCGCGGATTCCATGAAAAAAGGCAGGTTCGAACTTGCGCACGGCGGAACTATTTTTCTTGACGAAATCGGAGAAATAAATCAGATCACGCAGATAAAACTTTTGCGTGTTCTTCAGGAACGAAAGTTCGAGCGCGTAGGCGGCGAAGAGACTCTTGAAGTTGATGTAAGGGTTGTAGCGGCGACCAACAGAAACATAGAGGATGAAGTCAAAGCCGGACGGTTCCGGGAAGACCTCTACTATCGCCTGAACGTCGTCCGTCTGCAAGTTCCGCCTTTAAGAGAGCGTAAAGACGACATTCCTCTTCTTGTGGATTCGTTTTTAAAAAGATTTTCCGAAGAAAACTCAAAAAAAATACTCGGCGTTCAAAACAGCGCCAGGCAGGCTCTTTACAGGTACGACTGGCCCGGAAACATTCGGGAATTACAAAATTGCATTGAAAGTGCGGTTGTTATGTGTTCCGGAAACGAAATTGCGCTTGAAGACCTTCCGCCCACAATAAGCCGTTTTTCCGGCGAAGAAAGCATTTCCGTTCCGATGGGGCTGCGCCTTGACGAGGCGGAAAAAATCATAATCAGGGAAAATCTTGCGTTCAACAACGGAAACAAAACAAAGACTGCTCAAGTGCTTGGAATCGAGCGGAAAACTTTGGCAAAAAAGATAGACGAGTAGGCACCTGCATATCAGTTTCCAGGCTGATATGCGGTATCGTCTTTTTTTAAGCGGACGTCAAAAAAATTAAAAAGTCGGCTTTTTTAGCGCATCGTATTTTAATTTTCTTTTACGCAAGTTTTACAAATCTGTTCCACAAAATTAGGCATTTCACGCAGAACTAAATTACAGTTCCGTCCTTTATGATAGCACCTTTTCGTATTACGATTATTCCGTCGGCGCAGTAAAAGCCTTCATGCTCCCCGTTTTCGTATACGTTTCCGTCCACATTTATTCTTACGTTGTTTCCGATGTGGGCGTTCTTGTCGATTATGGTTCTTCTTATTTTGCAGTTTTTGCCTATTCCCACGTCGGGTTGCCCGTGTTTTCTGTTGAACGCCTTAGCTTCCTCGTTTTCGTAGAAATCCGCGCCCATCATGACCACGCCGTCAAGTTCGCAGCCGCTTTCAATCTTTGCCCTCAGCCCTATCACGGATTTTTTTATGGAGCAGTCGTTTATGACGCATCCGTCGGAGGTAAGGACGGCTTCCATGTACGCCTTGTTTATTTTTGACGGCGGAAGATTTCGAGCGTGTGTGTATACTGGTTCGTCCTCGTCGTAGAAGTTGAACTCAGGATGGGTTTCCGTAAGGGCGATGTTCGCCTCGTAGAAACTTCTTACAGTTCCGATGTCCTCCCAGTACCTGTCGAAGATGTAGGCGAAGATTTTCTTTTCTTTTATCGTCTCCGGAATGACCTCTTTACCGAAGTCCCTGAATTCGTTGTCGAGCGCTTTTTCCATCGCCTTGGCGTTAAAAATGTATATTCCCATGGACGCAAGATATTCCTTTCCTTGGGGAAGCTCTTTTCTTTGCGCTTCTGGGATTTTTAGCTCGTCCATGATTTTTTCGTCTTTCGGCTTTTCCACAAAGTCCTTGATGTAGCCGTTTTCGTCTATGCGCATTATTCCGAATCCGCTTGCGTCCTTTCGTGTTACGGCTGTTGTCGCTATGGAAACTTCCGCCCCGCTTTTTATGTGCGCCTCAAAGAAAGCGTTCAGATCCATCTTGTACAGCTGGTCGCCGGAAAGGATTATGTAATGCGTGGGATTTTGCGCCTCGAAGTGTCCGAAACTTTTCCGTACGCTGTCGGCAGTCCCTTCGTACCAGCCTGAATGCTCGAGCGTCTGCTCCGCCGCAAGAATCTCCACGAAACCTTTTGAGAATCTGTCGAAGTTGTACGAGTTCGTGATGTGCAGATGAAGCGAAGTTGAATTGAACTGTGTAAGAAGATATATTTTCTTGAATCCTGAGTTTATACAGTTAGAGATAGGGATGTCCACTATCCTGTATTTTCCGCCGAACGATACTGAAGGTTTTGCCCTTTCTTTGGTTAGAGGATAAAGCCTTGTGCCTTTTCCGCCACCCAAAATCAATGCGACCACACGTGTCTTGTTCTTTTCTCTTTCCATGTGTTCAATTATAAGCGACAAAAGACGAAAACACAAACATTTGTAAATCGTATTCCAAGAAAGATTTTTCTGAAATACGATTTGCGCCAAAGTTTTTAAGGTTTTGTAAAAGTCCCTGAATCAAGTTTTCCAAGCGAGGTTCCGTCTTTTTTGTCGTAAAGGAAGGCGGTCCATGTGTATGTGCCGGATGGTGTCGCTATGTTTTTTGTTATATTATCTTTCGAGGAGTCTCCCCATTCTGTTATTGTTAAAAGATCACCGCTTCTTGTCACACGAAGTTCTATCGAATATCCGGGGAATGGATTTTTTATCTTGCAGGTAAAAATGTTTGTTCCGCTGTCGAAGTCTCCTTCAAAAGCAACCTCCTTTAGTTGCCCGGTGCTGCTGTTTGCTCTGTGAATGTAGAATGCTTTTGCCGTTGCGGTAGCACCTGAACCTGTTATTTTTGGCGCTACTGAAATTATTTTTGATATGTTGTCAGGAACTGAACCGCTTATTACTTTTGTGCCATCGACAAGTTTATCAACTGTTATTCGTACAAAAGATGGCTCTCCAGTGGCTGGAGCGGGAGAGGCTATCTGTATGATTGTGCTGTTTGTTCCGTAGGCGGGTAAATATATGTCGTTATCGTCATCCTTGTTTCCTACTTCTATACCTTTTTCTTCAAGTTCAACAACGCCGGATGTTCCTGTTCCGTATACAGGGATATATATTCCTTTTCCGTGTTTTATTGAAAAATCTCCTTCCCATTTGTTGCCTTTTATAATTGTATTTCCGGTTAGTTTGGTAGGGCTCTTTAATCCTGAATATATTCCGGCTCCAAAGGCATCTTTCCCAGTTTGTGTTGTGCTTATCGTATTTCCTTCTATGATGCAACTGGAAAGTGTTACTGATGTTGCGGTCATTTCCTCTGCAACACATATTCCGCCACCTGTTATTCTAGTGGTACTGTTTCCCATGGCCTTGTTGTTTTTCACGTCGCAGTATTCAAGTTTTATATTATTTGAACCCGCATTGAAGCATAGCCCTCCGCCGTGAGCCCCTGTGTTTCCTATTATCGAGACACGTTTATCTTTTTCTCCAAGAATTTGTAGTGTTTTTGTGTTAAATATTCCGCCGCCGATTTCCTTCGATGTGTTGTAGCCTATAGTTCCCTTTCCTATATGCAAAGTACCGGCATTATGTATTCCGCCACCATTGCTGGTTGCATGGTTGCAGTACACTCCGCCTGTAAAACTAGCGTCCTTTACTGCAGTTCCCTCCGCATTCTTTTTATATCCTATGTATATTTTACCGTTGCTATCATTGTAGATTCCGCCCCCGTTTTCCGCTTGGTTTGAGGACTCGTTTTCTGTCAGTGGAGCGTCTGTCTTTGTGCTGTCGCCCACTATGGCAGTTCCTGACATGTATATTGTTCCTTCGTTATAAATTCCTCCGCCTTTTTTATCTGATATGTTATTCTGTATGACACCGCTTTCCATTATTAATTCTGTATTTTTATAAAGTCTTATACCTCCGCCTCCCGAATATCCTTTGTTTCCTGAGATGTACATTCCGCTTCCGTTTTCTATCACAAGGCTTCCGTTGTAAACTGTGATTCCTCCGCAGCCTTGAGATGAACGGTTTCCCATTTTGGGAAGTTTTAAAAGTGTATTATGCGGAAAAGATTCATCATCTTCCTCAAATTTGTTTTTATTACCTATGAGAGTATCTCCTTTAAGAGTGCAAGTAGCTTTCACTTGACTCGCTGTTACGGAAGAGCCAACTGTTATTGTTCCGCCGCTTTGAGAAAGACAGCGGTCCACAATCGTGTTCCCTTCCAGGCTGAAATCTGCAAGGGAATATATTGCGCTTCCGCTATTTAAGGCTACACAGTCTGTTATTTGTGTGGAATTTATTACAGAATCTTTGGCATCTTTTGCAAGGTATATTCCGCCACCGCTTTTTGAAGCGCTTGGAGTCCATGTCCAGCAGTTTTTTATTGAGCAGTTCTGAAGTTCTATTTTTCCTTCGGCGTAAATTCCTGCACCCCCGACTGTAGGCTTTACGTTCTTTTTATCTCCGTCAAGTTCGATTCCTTCCATGTGAAGTTTGCCTTTGTCTGTGGTGTTGTTTATTACCTCTATCATGCTTTTCGTGTTTAAATCTGCTCTTTTTATCGTTGCGTAGTTGCCAGTGTCATTTTCAAACTTTATGATTTTTATTTTATTGCGTATTTCTATTGGAGCTGATTCGGTTGATTTTCCGCTTAGGATGATTGTGTATTCCTTTTCTTTTAGCGGAGAGTCTTTTATTTTTTCCGCGGCTTTTCCTACGGTTTTAAGCGGAGAATAATAGCCGCCGATGTTTGAATCGTTTCCTTCTGTTCCGATTTTTCCGCCTTCGCCGTTTACATAGAACACTGTGGGGATAAAATCTTCCACCAAAGCCTTTGTTATTTTCATGATAAACTTATCGCCGTCTTGGCTTATATGTATGCCGTTTTCGGCACTGGAAATCCATGTATTTGTTTCGACGTTGTCAAATACATTTACGGCTTCGGAGCATGAATAAAGCAGAATGTTGTTGCTGTCGTATAACGCGAAGTCTACCATGTAACTACCGGAAGAAACTGTATCTACTCCAGCCGGTGCGCTGTCATAAATCATGTTGAACGTTGCTTTTCCGCTTGAAGGAGTTATCGTTTTTGTTTTTTCAGCACCATTTTCTTTCCATTTTGTTACGATTTTTGTTATGTTAGTCGCTGTTTCAATTTCTATCGGAAGATTTACTTTTCCTTTTCCGCTTGCGCTGCTTATATAAGTTACAGAAAGGCTTATGTCTTCTACCACGAGAGTTGTAGAATCGAGCATTATGCTTTTTTTCCCCTCAAAAACTTGCTTGGTTTTGGATGGATCGGAAAATCCTTTTGCCGTAAAGAGCCATGTTCCCGGTGTAAGTTTTATGGAAAAATTATTTCCTGTAACGTTGGCATTTACAGTCGTCCCGTCTTTTTTTGCTTCAACCGTGTAGTGAATGGTGGTTGGCTTTGTGGGAATTGCGGTTCTTTCCACAGAAGAAGTCAAAATTCCTTTGACCGTTATGAATGTGTTTTCTTTTTCGAACCCATTTTTGCATCCGATGGCGGCAACAGTCATCATAAAAGATGCAAAAAGAATCAGCGTAAGTCCTTTAAAAGATTTCATAATCCACTTCTCCTACATTCCTGTACGCAATTGTACGTGCGCTTCCAACAAAGCAAGAACATATGTATAGCATTTTAATATATTTTTGTGATTTTGAAAGCCCCCGTTCATGGTGTGTCCAAGACTTATTGCCTCATGCTTTTTAGTATGGTAGATTTACGGAATGTTTTTATTCACGGTTATTTTGATTCCTGCAACCCTTGTGTTTTATTGCGTGAGCGTCCGTGACAAAATGATTGTCGCCGTCTCTTTATGCGGAATCTTGTCGGGATTTTTTGTATGCATATGCACATCGCTTTTTACTTTTATGCATAGAGTGCCGTTGTATTCGTTCGGTTCTAATTTCAGCTATTACGCATCCAGAGAATACATTTTGCCGATTGTCCTGCTTTTTTGTGTGTATTTTTTTGTGACAAAGGACGATTTTTCGTTCAAGGCAAGGGCTTTTTTTCCTCTTTCCCTAGGATTTCTTTCAGTTTTTGTGCCTTACATTACCGTAAGCGCAAAGCAGTCGGCTTTTTCGTTCTATGAGCTTTTCGCAAAACCTATGATATGGCTTTCGATGGTGATTTTTCTTAAATTTCTTGTCGTCCGTCTTTTTTCATCCGGAACGGGAACAAAACTTTCCGTGATAATGTACAGCGTTCTTGTGGCGTTCGTGCTGTTTGTTCCGCCATTTATAAATGCCCTGTGGATCGTAAACTGGCTGAACGTTTTGTCCGTGATTACAGGACTTTTTTATGTGCTTTTTGCCGTCGCGCTTTGCGTCCTTCCGCTGAAAAAGCGTTTTCTATAAAAATGATGGTTTAATCCATGGTGAAAATATTTTTTGCATAAGGGATTTTCTCCCTTCGTTGATTTTTTAACACATATTTTCATTCATAATTGATATAAAACGCTCAAACCGCTATACTTTTAAGACGTTTTTGATGGAGTAAGGGTGTGTTTCTAAAAAGTCTTGACATATTTGGATTTAAATCTTTTGCCGACAGGACACATATCGATTTTGCTGACGGAATAACCGCTCTTCTTGGACCTAACGGCTGCGGAAAAAGCAATGTAGTTGACGCTGTAAAATGGGTGCTTGCCGAAAGCAGGGCGAAAAATCTTCGCGCCTCGGAAAAAACCGACGTGATTTTCAACGGGACTGAAAGACGCGCGCCTCTTAATGTTGCGGAAGTAACCCTTACGATGAGCAACGAAAGCGGTCTTCTTCCTCTTGAGGAGTCCGAAATTGCGATAAAAAGGCGGCTTTACCGTTCCGGAGAAAACGAATATTTCATAAACAACAGAGCCGTTGGCGCGCGGGACGTGGTCAAGCTTTTCATGGACACGGGGGTCGGAAAATCCTCCTATTCCATAATGGAGCAGGGGCAAGTAAGCCAGATTCTTTCAAGCAAACCGGAAGACAGACGCTACATCTTTGAGGAAGCCGCCGGAATCAGCAGGTCAAAGGCGGAGTGCGCCATCGCTGAACGAGAACTTGAACAGACAAGGCGGAACATGGCTCAGATAGAGACGGCGATGGCTGAGATTCGCCGTTCCTATGACAGCTTGAAAATTCAGGCGGAAAAGACCGGAAAATACCGCGACGTGAAAGAGCGAATCTTCAATCTTGAGCTTGATATAACTCTTCTTAAACTAAAAGAGTTTCTTATGGACAAGGTTCGCCACGAAAAAGAACTGGTTGAATTTACTAAAAAACGTGATGCCGTTCGTCTTGAAATCGAGGAGATAAACAACACTATTTCCGAGAACATGGACAAGGTTCGGGAAATGCAGGAAAAAGTGTATTCCATGCAGGCTGACCTTATCGGAATCCAGAAAGAGAAGGCGGGAAAGCAGGATCTTGCAAACCAGCTTAATGTGCAGTCAAGGACGATAAGGGAAAAAATTTCCACCCTTGAGATAAAGCAAAAGTCGCTCAAGGAAAGCGTTGAAAGCCTTCAGGAAGAGATTGATTCGAACGAGGCGGAACTTCACTCAAAGGAAAAGCAGGTTTTGGAGGTTGAAAAAAACATTCTTGCTTTTCAAGACAACATAGCCACGGCAGCCACGGAGATTACAGCCAACGAAGAGAAGGTTAGCCGCAACAAAGAAAAAATTTCTTCTTTGAACGAGAAAAGAAAAGCGTTTCAGGACGAGCTTACTTCAATCACTGAGGACATAGTGGCTGTCCTTGACTCAAAACTCAAGGACAGGGGCTTTTCCGATGAGGTTATGGAAAAGGCAAAGGAAAAATTCGTACTTACAATAGAAAAACTTAGGATTTTTGCGGAAGGGCGAAAAAACGTCTTCAGGGATTTTTCGTCTTCGACCCATGGAGCGGAAGAGGCGTTTTCAATGGTCGCCGAAGCGGGCGATGCGTTCAAAGAAGCGGAATCTCTTGTGCAAAATTTGTTCGATGCATTTTCCGAATACGAAAAATCAAGTCCTGCGTTCATCGTGGAGTTCCTTAGCCCCGAAGGGATAATGACTAAAAAACGTGAGATAGACGCAAAGATTTCTTCCAACCACAAAGAAATCGACGATATAAACGCAGAAAACGAACATCTTCTTTCTTCGAGTGCGGTTTTGTCATCAAAAATAGATGAATACAGGGAGACTTCCTCTCGCCTCAGGGAAAACAAAGTTAAGATGGAGGAGCAGATTCAGTCTTCCGTGCAGCAGACGAGCCTTCTTAGACGAAGCCTTGTTTCCGAGGAGAACAATCTTAGGGCGAACAGGGCTGAACTTGACGCAGAGGAAAAAAATCGAGAGGAGATGGACGAAAAAATCCTTGAGATTCAGCAGGATATTTTTGAAATCGAGCGACGCGGCTTAAAACTTGCCGACGAACTAAAAACTCTTGATTCTAAAATCGCCGAAAGCAACTCCAGCGTGTCGGGAAAAAAGGATAAGCTTGAAAAAAAACACGGGGAGCAGAACAGGCTTCAAAGTCAGGTGGAACGTCTTACCCTCAGCCTGAACTCAAGCGACACCGAAATCCGGAACATAAAACAGAACTTCCAGGACCAGCATTCTCGCGACCTTATGGAATTCGAGGAACGGATGTACAAGGTCATAAAACCGGTTGCCGAATTGCGGGAAGCGTTGACCTCCGCAAAGGATGAGCTTCGCTCTTTGGGTGCGGTGAACCTTATGGCGTTGGAAGAATTCGCCGAAGTGAAAGACAGGTACGAAAGGCAGAAGGCAAACTACGATGACACTCAAAAATCCTTGGATAACCTTATTCGTGTTAGCGAAGAGATAAAATCCAAGTCGTCCGAAATGTTCCTTGAGACGTACAACAAGATTAAGAAAAATTTCCACAATATGTTCCGAAGACTTTTCAACGGCGGACGTGCTGAACTTCGCCTTGAAGACCCGATGAACATTCTTACAAGCGGAATTGAGATTCTTGCCCAGCCGCCCGGAAAAAAACTGGAGAACATCGCCCTTCTTTCAGGCGGAGAAAAGACAATGACAGCCGTTGCGTTGCTTTTCGCCACGTATCAGGTTCGCCCGAGTCCTTTTTGTCTGCTTGACGAAATAGACGCTGCCCTTGACGACAAAAACGTCTCAAGTTTTGTTACTACGCTTGAAAGTTTTGCGAACGTCTCTCAATACATAGTGATAACCCACAACAAAAAAACTGTCATGGGCGCAAGCACAATGCTTGGTGTTACCATGGAAGAATCCGGTATCTCAAAGATAATAGCTCTTCGTCTTGACGAAGATGTTCGGATAGGCGCTACGATAGACAGGGAGGACTCCGGTTTTGTGGAAGAGGACGTGGATGTCGACGAAGGGGCATACATTCCGCCGAGACCGCCTAAACGCATCTACAATCCCGACGGTTCTGTAACTGACACGGAACTTGAACGCATAAAAAAAGAGGAAGAATCTCGTAAGGCTGAAGAACGTAAACGCCTAAAGGAAGCAAAAGAGGTTCGTAAAGATTTAAAAAACGATGCGGATCAAAATTCTGCGGGACTTACCGATGGAAAATGATTTTGTTTTTTGGGGATTTTTTTAGGATAAATCCTATGATGAAGGTTTTTGCACAATGGATTTAAATGAATTCTTTTACGGCATAAGAGATTTTTTTTCCGACACGACAAAAAAGATTATTTTCATATGCGCTTTGCTTGTGTTCATGGTTATATGCGCTCTTTTAGTCTTTGTAGCAGGCGGAAAGCATAAGGAAGCAAAGCGAATGCCTTTGGAACAAAGGAAGATAAACGCGGATTCTCCTCTTTTAGTTCCTACCGGACCTGAAGTTCCCGATGAGTACATCACGTCAAGAATCACGGAAAAAAACTGGAGCGAATCCGAAGTGAACGAATGGTTTTCCGTTCCTGACGGCGAAAAAGTCGAAAGGCTTGGAGAAAGCAACGACAGAATGATAGATGAGATTATAGGAGCGGCTCCATGAAAAAGATATTCTATGCGCTGTGCTGTGCGGCTTCGCTTTTATTGTTTTCATGCGTTTCCACGCCCGTGCCGGAAGAAAAAAGCGATGCGAAAAATACAGAGCCCATGCATGAAGAACTTGACGAGGGCGAGATTCTGAATGAACTTGAAGAGCCTTTGGTCTTGGATATAATGCCGCAAGATGAAAATCTTTCCGAGGCTGAAAAAGACATTCAGGAAAAAACTTTCGATGCTCCTCTTGTAGAGGAAAAAGTCGAGGCGGATGAACTTCCCGAACTTGCCGATGAAAAATTGCCCGATAATCCTGTGGACTCTTTAATGAACGAAGAACCTTTGGTAAAGGACGACGACCCTAAGAAATCCGGTGAAATCGAGGAGGCTATGCCTATCGCCGAGGACTCGTCCGTGTCTCCTTCCGCTCCGGAAGTTCCCCATGGTTCTGAGACCGAAGTCGAGGTCGAAAGCGAAGAAGCGGAACTTCCTTCCAAGCCTTCTTTCGAACCTTCCTATTTTGAGCCTCCCGTTCAAAAAGTTTCAGAGAAAGAGGCAAAACCCAAAGAAGAAAAAACGGCTGAAGAAAAAACTTCGCAGCCTTCAAGGAGCATGACAGTCCCGAAAAATCAGCTTATAGACGTGAACTATCCGGGAAAAGGCTGGACTTATCAGGGGTCTGTCGATTCCGGCGGAAATGTCGATGTAAGGAACAGAAATTTTGTATTCGGCGGACGAAAACTCGGCGGAGAGAACACGAACTTTACTCTGCGCTCAAGAAATCCCGGAAAATTCCTGCTTCATTTCAGCAAGAACGATGTTCTTTCAGGAACATACATAGACGACTATCTTGAGGTCATCGTAAAAGACGAGGCTTCGAAAAACACCTCGCACATCATCGCCCCCGACTATGCGAGCGTCGTTCCAAAAAGGAAAAAAACTCAAACCGCTTCGCAAAAATCCTCGGAAAAAGCCAAGGTTTTATTTCCGTCCGATTCAAATCTTGATTCAGAAGGCGGCTTGATTTCTAACGAAACTGAAGATGTGTTTGTTCCGCCTGCATCGCGTGAAAGCGATTTTGGAACCGTTATAAAGGAAGCCAACGAAAACAAAAACTTTTATTCCTCTTCGATTTTTCCTTATTCCGGAAATCCTTCAAGCGGCGTTTCATCGGATTCAAAAAAACTTTCTTCGGAAAATTCCGAGGGACTTCCGTCCGAGATTCTTTCCGACGCACAAAAGGCGTATGATGAAAGAAACTATTCTAAGGCGCTTTTGCTTGTGGACAAATATCTTAAAACCGCGGCAGCGGACATGGACGAGGGCATTTTTTTGAAAGCCAGAACCCTTGAGGCAAGGTCAGCAGTGCAGAACATAAAGGAAGCGGTAAGGCTTTATGACCTTCTTTTGAAAACTTATCCGCTAAGCAGGCTTTGGGACAAGGCAAATGAAAGAAGCATTTACCTGAAGCGAATGTACATAAACATCAGGTGATTGATTGTCGATTAAAAATAGATTTTACATAGATGGTGGAGGTCATATGAAAAGCGTGGTCAGAATATTGCTTTCGATTTTTGCGCTCTCTTTGCTCTGTTCCTGTACGATTGTAAGCAGGCAGGATCAGAAATCAAAAGTAAGGACAGTTTCCGTGTCGGGCGTGGCGGCGGTTCAGGTCGAACCTGATATGGAAGTGATTGAATTTGGCGTAACCACATCGGGCTGGAACGCAAAACAGATAGTTTCGGACAACGATGTCATAACGGACAGATTCGTGCAGGCGGTAAAGAACGTTGGTGTGGCTGATGATGACATTTTTCAGACCGAATGTATAATCTCCAATCCCAATGGATATGAGGCAAGGCGGAATGTCATCGTGAACGCAAGGAACATTTCGCTTGTTCCTTCGATTGTCGACTGCAAGACAGCTCTCATACGCTTGAAGTCCGTGAGTTTTGAAAAGGGTGATACGTCGGGCGGGGTAAGAAACGCAAGGACAAAAGCCATTCAGAACGCACAGGACGCGGCGGCTCTGCTTGCCGGCGCAAGCGGCTCAAGGCTCGGAAACGTCATGAACATTTACGGAGATGAGGTTGTCATGTCAAAAACAGAGGACAACAAGATTGAAATCAAGGCAAGCGTAAAAGTCGATTACAGTCTTGAATAAAAATTTATTTGATTTTATGGGGAAATAACTGATGCTGGATTATAGATTCATCAAGGAAAACCTTGAGGCGGTAAAAGAGACAATCAAAAACAGGAACATGACATCGGATGCCGATAAGGTTGTGGAACTTTTCGACAGGCGCACGGCTCTTGTTACAAAGCAGCAGGAACTGCAGCAGAAAAGGAACGAGAACGCAAGGACCATGAAGCAGAAACTGGACGACGAAAAGCGCGCATCTCTTGTGGAGGCTGGAAAGAAAATCAAAGAAGAAATTTCTGCGGTTGACGGAGAACTTTCCTGCGTTGAAGAAAGCCTTGAAGAAGCGGCGCGCCAGATTCCGAACATGATTCACCCCGACGTTCCTCTCGGAAAACTCGACACGGAAAACCTTGAGGTAAAAAAAGTCGGCGTTCCAAGAAAGTTCGACTTTGAGCCTATGGATCATGTCAGGCTTGGCGAGGAACTTGAGCTTTTTGACTTTGACAGGGGAACTAAAGTTTCCGGTCCGAAATTTTATTATCTGAAAAACGAGGCGGTTTTCCTTGAGCAGGCTTTGATTCAGTATGCGTTGAACACTCTGCGCCGTCACGGATTTGAGATTTTCATAACTCCGGATGTCGCAAGGGAGGAAGTCCTGAGGGGGATAGGTTTTAATCCGCGCGGAAACGAATCCAACGTGTATTCTATCGAAGACGAGGGGACTTGCCTTGTAGCGACGGCTGAAATCACGCTTGGAGGCTACCATTCAGGCGAAATCCTTGAAAAGGAAAAGCTTCCTCTTCTTTACGGCGGACTTTCACATTGCTTCCGAAGAGAGGCCGGTGCTGCCGGTCAGTTTTCAAAGGGACTTTACCGTGTGCATCAGTTTGACAAGGTTGAGATGTTCGTCTATTCAACCCCCGAAAAATCCGACGAGCTTCACGAAAAACTCCGTGAGATTGAAGAGGAGATTTTTTCAGGACTTGGAATTCCGGTCAGGGTCGTCGACACTTGTTCCGGAGACCTTGGAGCTCCTGCGTACAGAAAGTGGGATCTTGAGGCGTGGATGCCGGGACGTAACGGCGGCGAATACGGAGAAGTTACTTCGACGTCGAACTGCACTGACTATCAGGCGCGCCGTTTGAACATAAAATACAGGGACGACGACGGAAAAAACAAGTACGTTCATACATTGAACGGAACAGCCATAGCGGTGGGAAGGGCTATGCTTGCTATCCTTGAGAATTTCCAGAACGCCGACGGTTCTGTTTCGATTCCCGAGGCGCTTGTTCCGTTCTGCGGTTTTGATAAAATCATGCCAAAAAAGCGAAAATAAATTTCATGGAACAGAAGGATTACACGCGTCGCTCATTTTTCATTCTTCTTTTGTTTGCGGTTGTGCTTTTTGGTGCATTGGGAAAAATTCTTTCATCTGTGATTTTGCCTGTGGTCGTAAGCCTTCTGTTTTCGTTCGTGCTTTATCCGCCTATAAAAAAGCTCCACGAAAAAATCCGTTTTCCATGGATTCTTGGGGTTTTTCTTATGCTTGTGGCGGTTCTTGTGGTTTTTGCTCTTTTGGCGACTTTCGTCGGAAACAGCGTCACTGCCTTCCTTTCCCAGTATTCAAGATACGAAAGAAAACTGCTTTCTCTGTACAAACTTTTGGCGGACACGTTCAGTTTCCAGTTCGATGCGGAAAAGAATTTTTTGCAGAATATGTGGGGGCAGCTGAAAGTAAGGGAAGTTTTGCAGACTCTTGCGTTTTCTTTGTCGGGAGATGTAATAACTTTCGGAAAGGCATTGGCGTTGACGCTTGTTTTTATGTTTTTTCTTCTGCTTGAGCTGAGGTTCGCCGGCGAAAAAGTTGACGCAATGTTCCAAGGTTCGATTCAGGGGAGGGTAAAAGGAATCGTCAAGAAGACCATTTCCGACACAGCCCGTTTTCTTTCGATAAAGTTCGTGATTTCGCTTGCCACAGGTTTTTTGGTCTTCCTTATGTGCGTTTTTCTGCGTTTGGATTTTGCTCCCATGTGGGCGTTCCTTGCATTCGTGCTTAATTTCATTCCGACCTTCGGCTCGATTTTTTCAGTAATCATGATGACGATATTTTCTGTGCTTCAGTTTTATCCGGCTCCCGCAAGAACTGTGTTTGTGCTTGTTTTCACGACGCTTGTGAATTTCATATTGGGGAACATCGTAGAACCCAAGGTCGAAGGAAAGAACCTTGGTCTTTCTCCGTTCGTGATTCTTGTAAGCCTTACATTTTGGGGCTGGATGTGGGGGCTTGTCGGAATGATTATCGCAGTTCCTTTGATGGTGATAATAAAAATCACGTGCGAAAACGTGTCGTTCTTGCATCCTGTCGCGGTTTTCCTGGGAAACAGACCGACTTTCTCCGAAAAAAAATCCGGCGAAAAGACTGAAGTCGCAAAAGTCAAAAAAAATCCCTGATGAAAGGAATCAAGGCTTCTGCCTTTGCGATGTCTCTGCTATCAGCTTGAGAAAGAGGTTTCCGCAGACTTCGGCATCGTCCAAAGCTCTGTGGGCACGTTCTTGGCTTATCCCAAGAAGTTTTGCAAGTTCGGTTTGTTTGTAACTTTTAAGTTCGGGGAACGCCCAGCGTGAAAACTGAAGCGTGTCTATCACTCTGTTTTTTATAGGCGAAAAATTTTTCCGCTCGCATTCGGCTTTCAAAAACCTAAGATCGAACTGCACGTTATGCCCGACGATTATGCTGTCCTCAAGAAAAAGAATCAATTCTCCGAGGATTTCTTCTATCGAGGGCTTTCCCATTACCATGCTGTCCGTGATTCCGGTTATTTCAGTGACTCTATCGGGAATCTCCTCGCCCGGATCTACAAGAGTCCAAAATTTTTTGATTATTCCGTTTTTGTCGAACTTCACCGCCCCGACTTCAATGATTCTGCAGTTTTCTGAGTTGAGACCTGTCGTTTCAGTGTCCAAGGCGACAAATGTTCCGCCTTGAGATATAAGGCAGAACATTCGTCTGTAGTCCTTCAGGAATTTATTTTCCAGCTTCATCAAGAAGCCTGTTAATGTCGTTTTCTATGGAATCGCATAGAATGGCGGCTTCCTTCTTTGCGTTCTCAAGATCCGAATCAGACTTTCCTCCGCCGACTTCAGTCCTTGAGTTTATGTAGAACTTGATTTTAGGCTCTGTTCCAGAAGGTCGAGCGGACACTACAGTTCCGTCCTCAAGGAAGAACTGGAGTACATTGCTTTTCGGGAATGTGACTTTTTCCTTGATTTCAGGTTTGCACGGATCGAATGATTCCGATGTCTGAATGTCCCTGATTTTAATGACCTTCTTTCCGGCGATGTTCTTCAGACCTTCCTTTCTGAGTTTCGCCATTATTCCGTTCATTATTTGCACTCCCTCCATTCCGGGGAAGTTCTTTGATATTGACCTGTCTTCGAAGTAGCCGTACTCCTTGTACATATCGTCGAGGTGTTCAAGAAGGCTTTTTCCGCAGGATCTCCAGTACATCGTCATTTCGGCGCACATTGCGGCTGCCGAAACTCCGTCCTTGTCCATGATTTCCTTTTCGATTTTATAGCCGTAGGATTCCTCGAATCCGAACACGTATTCGCCTTCGTTTTTAGCCTCTCTTTCCTTTTCTACGGCTGCAATCCACTTAAAGCCTGTAAGACATTCGCAGAGTTCCACGCCGTATTTTTTGCATATGAAATCGGCGAAAGGAGAAGTTACAATGGAACGGACGCAGTATGCTCCGGGATTAAGTTTTCCTTGCTCTTTCCTTGAGATAAAGACATATTCCATGAGAAGCGCTCCCATCTGGTTTCCCGAAAGGAGAATGAAATTTCCATCCTTGTCCGGAAATGCCGTTCCGAATCTGTCGGAATCTGGGTCTGTCGCCATAACGCAGTCGGCTTTTTCCTTTGCGCCAAGGCTGAGCGCCATTTTCATCGCAGGCTTTTCTTCAGGGTTAGGCTTGTCCACAGTTGGGAATGTGCCGTCCGGCTCTCTTTGTTCGGGAACGGTTTTTACCGTAAGCCCAAGGTCGCCAAGGACTTTTTCAACGTGCATAGCGCCCGTACCATGAAGCGGCGTGTAGACCACAGACACGTTCTTTGCGTATTCTTTTATGAGGTTCGGGCGGAAAAGCTGCCTTTTACACATAGCCCAATAAAGCTCGTCGATTTCTTTGTCGATAAGAACAAGTTTTCCGCTCTTTACGGCTTCGTCCATCGATATTGTGTTCACAGTCTTTACTTTGTTCACTTC
This sequence comes from uncultured Treponema sp., assembly GCA_938039145.1. Lineage (GTDB taxonomy): Bacteria > Spirochaetota > Spirochaetia > Treponematales > Treponemataceae > Treponema_D. The sequence goes on along the minus strand of CALHVG010000066.1, from coordinate 14,306 downwards.
TTCGATGATGAGAGCGTCGTGCGGTTCTGAAACCTGCGCGCCGTCGTTCCAGTAAGCCTTGTATCCGTTGTAGATTTTAGGGTTATGCGACGCTGTAACTACAACTCCAGTGTCAGCGCCGAAATGTCTTATCGCAAATGAAAGTTCCGGCGTGGGGCGAAGACCTGTAAAAAGATATGCCTTTATTCCGTTTGCGGCAAAAATAAGGGCTGTAGCCTTTGCAAAAACATCCGAGTTCAGACGGCTGTCGTAAGCTACCACCGCGCTGAGTTTTCCGTCTTTTGCCTTTTCAGGATTCGCTTTTATTACATAGTTTGCAAGTCCCTGTGTGGCAAGGTTTATTTCGAGGGTATTCATGCGGTTTGTTCCGCCGCCCATTATTCCTCTAAGTCCGCCTGTTCCGAATTCCAAAGTGCGATAGAAACGGTCTTCTAGTTCCTTCATGTCTTCTTTCAGGACCAGTTCTTCGACTTCCTTTCTGAATCTTTCGTCTTTTTCCGCAAGAATGTAATCTTTTGCCCTTTTTAGGATTTCCGCCTTGTCCATTTTATACTCCCTTGAGCCGCAGTGTAAAAATCGCCGCAACTTCTAATTATATCGCTGAATCGCAGAAAAAATTATACAGGATTTCGAGTATTTAATAAAGTTTGAACGTAAAAAAATCTGAACCCTGAAAAATCTACAGGTCTTTTTTGTCCTTGGAAAAATTCCGGGTAAGAAGCGGAACTGTCATTCCGCCTGCGGCGTTCCCAAGCACAACCACCAGCACCACCAGAGCGTTATGGATTGTGAATGCGGACGAAAATCCGTTTGCGACTCCGTTGTAAAAACTGTTGGCGATTGAATGGTCGAATCCTGCCATAATGAAGGCAGGTATGTAGATGAACACGCCTATCCTGCTTCCCTGTTTCCATGAATCGACTGAAAGGAACATCAAGATTCCGCAGAAAATTCCTGATAAAAAGAGGCGGGGAAGAGGGGCTGAAAGTTTCGCTTCGTATATTTTTTTTGTGACTTCCACGATTGAAGGAAATGTGTAGGCAAAAAGAATCCCCAAAAGATATGTCGTAAGTAAATTGAAAAAAAGGATAAGGGCGACAAGTCCGTAGTATTTTGCGTCTTTAAGTCTTAGGGCGATGTAGCCGACTTTTCCGGTGTAAAGGTTGAATCCGAATTGGCAGATTGTGTAAAGTCCGGCTGCAAAAAGGATTGAGCCAAGCCATTTATATCCAAGGGATATGCACGAAAGATATGCACAGCAGCCTATGCTTATCATCACGCCTGAAAGTATCGAAAGTTTTATATTCTTTATCATGGAAATGATTTTAATGCAATAATGTTTACTCTTCAAGATAACGGAGCCGTTCATAAAGCTTTAGATTTCTGACCCTTTCCTTGATTTTTTATGGGGATTCAATTAAAGACCCGGCACTCCGTATGAAGAATAACCGCTTACCGGATTCCTGTTTCCTTTTGTAAAATTGACACTTGTATTGGAGAACACTATAATTGACCAAATATTTCCATATAAGGTCGATGAAAAATCAAGAGGTGTAAAAATGGCTAATGAAAAATTACAGAAGATACGCCACTCCTGCGCTCACGTAATGGCGGAGGCTATAAGAAATCTGTTTCCCGGAACAAAGATAGCCATAGGACCTGCGATCGACAACGGATTCTACTACGATTTTGACTTTCCCGAAGGCACAAAATTTACGGAAGACGATTTTGGCTCTGTCGAAAAAGAGATGAGGAAAATTCTTCTTGGAAACCACGATTTTGTGCGCTCCGAGGTTACACGGGATGAAGCTCTAAAGATTTTTACGGATGAGCCGTACAAGGTGGAACTCATAAAAGCCTTCCCTGAAAATGAGACCATAACCACATATAGACAGAATACTTTTTTGGATCTTTGCAGAGGTCCGCACGTGGAAAACACAAGGGAAATCAACGCACAGGCGTTCAAGCTTGCAAAGATTGCCGGTGCGTACTGGAAGGGAGACTCAAGCCGCCCCATGCTTACAAGAGTATATGCATACTGCTTTGAAAAGCCCAACGAACTTAAAGAGTACATTTCAATGCTGGCGGAGGCGGAAAAACGCGACCATCGGAAACTTGGAGTTGAGATGGATTTGTTCCATCTTGACCCTGAAAATCCGGGGCAAATATTCTGGCATCCGAACGGCTGGACAATATACACTGTCATCCAGGATTACATGAGAGTGCAGGTACGACGGGACGGTTACATGGAGATAAGTACGCCTTCTGTGATGCCAAGGTCATTGTGGGAAAAATCGGGACACTGGGGGCATTACCAGAAAAATATGTTCATCACAGAATCCGAAAAACGCATTTTTGCCATAAAACCGATGAACTGCCCGGGCGCGCTGGAAGTTTTCAAAAGCCGTCTTCGTTCATATAAGGATCTTCCGATACGCCTTTCAGAGTTCGGTCACGACGTAAGGAACGAACCTTCCGGTACTCTTCACGGTATAATGCGTGTGCGAGGATTTGTGCAGGACGACGCACATATAATCTGCACGGAAGACCAGGTGGCTTCTGAAGTTGCAAGATTCTGTAAACTTCTAAAAAATGTTTACCATGATTTCGGATTTGACGACCTTGTTGTAAAATTTTCGACCATGCCGGAAGACCATGTCGGAGACATAGAGACCTGGCAGCGCGCGGAAAAGGCGTTGGCGGATGCCTGCAAAGAGACGGGGCTTGAATATGAGATTCAGCCGGGCGAAGGGGCATTCTACGGGCCTAAACTTGAGTTCAAACTTTACGATTGCCTTGGAAGAGAATGGCAGTGCGGCACAATTCAGGCGGATTTTCAACTTCCGTCGGAGGAAAGACTTAACGCCACGTATATAGGCTCTGACAATCTTAAACATCATCCGGTTATGCTCCACAGGGCGATTCTGGGTTCGATGGAGAGGTTTTTGGGAATCCTGATAGAAAATTTTGCCGGAAGTTTTCCGACGTGGCTTTCTTTCGAGCAGGCGGCGATAATTCCCGTTTCGAATTCCTTTGACGATTACGCAAGGGAAGTGAACGATGCCCTTCTAAAATCCGATATAAGGTCTAACGCATATTTGAGCGACGACAACATGAGGCAGAAAATCAAAATTGTAACAAAGGAACACAAAACTCCTTACATACTGATTGTCGGCGAAAATGAAAAAAAAGACGGAACCGTAACCGTGCGCTTTAGACAATCAAGCGGACTTGAACAGCGGACAATGAAAATCGAAGAGTTTAAGGCATACGTTAAAGAGAAGGTGGAAACACACTCAATCGGAATATAGGCTTAAAACGGCGTGAGTAAATGCGGCGTTTTTGATTTATGGGGAAAATTATGGACGATTCGGAATATTATTCAACCATGAGAAGCCAGTATTCCCATATTCCGCAGGGACTTATAAAAAGGAGGCGGTCAAAAAAATCCTCGAAAACGATTCCGTTCGGACTTCCGGGCAAGGAAAAGATGATTTTGAAATGTTGAACGAAAAGTCGAAAAATCCTTTTTTCAAGGAGCATTCAGGACTTTTAGACAACAGCTGATTTTCGGAATCTTTGATTTTCCTTTCCGTAGTTTTATTGCGTCCGTTTAATACGCATTTTTGTTGTTACTCAGAATGCACCGCAGATTGCTATGACTATGCTTAACGACCCCCTCAGCTTTCGATGGGAGAGTTTTTGCATTTTGTTGAAATTTTATATGGTAAAGTAAAAAAGTCTTCAAGTAATCTGCCGTTTATCAAATCGATAAAAATATTAGTATCGCTTACAATCAGATTATTCAATATTTAGTTCCATTATTTCTGATACCGGAATGTTCAGAATATAAGCTGCGTATGAAATGCTTATAAGGTCTTTTTTTAATGCTTGTTTAGTAAAATCTAAAAGCATTCTGTCGGGATTATCAGAAATTTCAAGTTCTCCAAGCTGTAACAATTTTTGCAGTTTTACAATGTTTTCTTGTTTTGAATTATCGATAGAATCTAAGTCAGAATGTTCTTCCTTCATTTTGAAATACTTTGAAAGAGCAATCAATAAACGGTCGCTGCAGCCGGTTTTGCAGTTAAAAAAATCTAAAACGTCTTGTCTATTAATATGCTTTGAAAGCAAGTTTATCAGATTGTTTTCTGAAATTGAAGATTTGTTAAGGAGTTTGTTAATGTTTTTATGAATAATTTTATTATAATTATCCATATATGAACTCCTTTATTTATTGTAATTTACGGTAAAAATAAATCTTAGCCATTGCTTTGCCAATACTCTGTTATACGCATTTTGTTGTTGACTGATTTTTTTTCCTCTGCTATATTGTTCTCGGTGAAAACTTTCGGGGGTGCACCGGTTTCGACGGATGCGGGAAAGCATTTACTGCAAGTAGGTGTCAAGGCGCCTCAAGCTGAGAAAAACAATAACTGCAATCTTCGATAGAAAAGAAGAAGAGAATTCTTCTGAAGAACAGTTTGCTCTTGCTGCGTAAGTAGCGGGCACGGAATCCATGCGGTGCTGTTCCTAACTTCATGTGCTTCCGACGCTAACAGGGACTTGTTGCACATTGCGTTCGACCGATGTGTAAGACATTCAGCCGGAATACGGAAAAGACGCTTGTCATGCTGCTACCTTTTCCCGACAAATACCTCGCATGACTAAACCTGTAGATGTATCTGGTTTACGCATTCGGACGCGGGTTCAATTCCCGCCATCTCCAAAAAAGCCGCCTTTCTGCATAAAGGCGGCTTTTTCATTAAAAAATCTTATTTATTCTTGCTTTAAAAATCCGAAATAAAACATAAAGTTAAACAAAACAACCTGATTCCAACAGTTTGAAATCAGGTTGTTTGACGCTTTTTAGGCGGGATTTTTACAAAATCCAAAACTGACAAGCGGAATAGAACGGTAACTTAATGCTTTTGACCGTAGCGTTTCAGCATAGCCACAGCGTTTCGCTTTCCGTTGTAGACAAATCCGCCGTTCCAGTATTCCAGAGCAGCGAACAGGGCGTTACCTCCGTCCTGTGCATCCGACTCTTTTGTCTTGAACGAAACGAAGTTTGAAAGTGTCTCGTAATCTTGGTTTTGAAGGCATGAAAGTCTGTTCCGGTTGAATTCGTTCCATTTTTCAAGGTCTTTGAATCCTTCTCCTTCGTCCTGTACGATTACATGGGCATGGGTAGGGCTGAACGAATACCACACGGTAACTTTCTTATTCACGTCGCAGTGGTTTCCGTGCTTTACGCCGTTTTTGATTACTTCACTGATTTGCTGTTCAAGAAGGTTCAGTTCCTTAATCTCAGAAGGTGCCGATTGAACTATAAGCAAAGTGAAATAGCGGATCTGTCTAAAGTCCGAAGGAAAATCCTTTCGAAGCATATTTGTCTTGTCAAACAAAGGGTCGTTGTCATCTGAACGCAATTCTTTAATAGCTGGCTCTTCCATAGTATACTCCTGATTTTTAGTTTTTAAGAGATTGGCTTACTCGTTTACCATCAATATAGCTTCGTCAACACTGTTAGCAATCGGGAAATACCCCATGAGCTTTGTAAGTTCTATAACTTTCTTTACAGAACCGTGGATATTCGAGAGCGACAGCTTCAGATTCATCTTCTTTATCGTAGAACTGATATAAATCAATGCACCGATTCCGGAAGAGTCTATATAATCTACCTGCTCAAGGTTGATGATAAAGATTTTGATGTTTTTCTCAATCATTTTCATAACCAATTCCTTGAGTTTGTAGGAATTATAGAGATCCATCTCGCCATTCACATCTATGATGTAAACTTCTCCATTCTTTCGTATTTTTAGTTCCATAACGAAGCTCCTTATCCCTGTATTTTAACGACCAAAAGAGTTTGGTCATCGTATTGTTGTGTTGTTCCGCAGAACTTTTTAACATTGTCTTTTATTTTATTGGCAATGTCTTTTCCGGACAATTTACAATTGTCTTTTATTACCTTCTCAAGACTGTCGAGCGAGTATTGTACTCCATTTTCGTTCAAACATTCAAGGATACCGTCGGTACAAGTTACCAAAATATCCCCTGAGTTTAGCGAAATATCTATGTCTTTATAAGATGTTGTTTTTTCAACACCAAGAGGTTCACAGTCAATGGAAAGTTTTTTTACCTTTCCTTCAGCTACGGAATAAATAAGAACGGGATTTGTTCCGCAAGTGGCAATCTGTGCGGTGTTTTCCGTGCTGTTGTAGTTTATGAGCGAGACGCTGGCAAAGTGATCCATGCTGTTGCTTTCCGAGCAGATTGCTTTGTTCACCCATTCAAGCAATGTGGCGGAACTTTGGTTCGTATTTGCGATAAGTCTAAGCATTGCTCTTATCATTATCATTATTACGAGCGAATTCATGCCTTTTCCTGCGACATCAGCCATAACGAACGTGATTCTGTCTTTTCTGTACGGAATTATGTCGTAGTAGTCGCCGCACACATTTTCCGTTGCAAGCGAATATTTCCCGATGGATATATCGTTGATAACCGGAAGCCGTTTCGGAAAAAGCGTTTTCTGGAATTTTGTGGCGATATCGCCTTCTTTTGTAAGTTCCGTATGTTCCGCATACGAAAGAAAACTCTTTAAAGGTACAAGAGCGGTGGACACGGCTTCGGAAAGCGAGACGGCTTCATTGAAAAGTTCCTCGCTGAACGGCTCTTTTTCAGGTTTTCGTGAAAGACAAATCAGAGCGACATTTTCACCCGACTGCGAGACGGGAATGAACATATACGGACCGCATTTAAGGAAATCCTCAGGACCGTTCTGCACAATGTAGCGGTTTTTCTTGGGTTCTGTAATGTTTAAAGCTTTTCCGTCCGTGAACACGTCGCCGAAGCAGTTACCTTTGAGCGCAAACTGCGAGAATTTGAAATTGGTCTCAACCCTTATAGGCTTGTGCGGAAGGTCATCGGGGAGTTTGTACGGAGGCGGAAAAGTTCCCGAAAGACTTTTTACGGCAAGTATATTATCAAGCTCGTCGTACTGAAGAATTGCACATCCGTCCGCTTCCGTTTTTTCCATACAATATTTTGAAAGGAATGAATAGAAGGAACCCTGCACATCTTCCGAACTGAAAAACGAGGATGTCTTTGCGGTGATTTCCTTTGACATATCGATTCTGTCTTCAAACTTCTGCCTGATTAATGCCAACGTTTCTGCATCTATAATATCGGAGTTTTTGTTTTCATCTTTTTCCTGCTGAGCTTTTCTTTCTTTCTTTTTCTTAGGATCGGAGAATGCAAGAACGAACGCATACACCAAAAGCAGAAATTCCGATGCAAACAGCGTGAATACAAGGTATACAAGTTTCCGATTCATGTAAGTATATAGAAGCCCCGCAATCGAAATCCCTATAGCCAGATAAAATACGAAAGATACCCTTGACGTGTTTCTTATTTTTGATATAAGCAGCAGAGCGAACAGGACAAGACCCGCCGCCGCAGTGACAAGAATAGGAATATCCACGAACGAATCAATAGTGGGATTCAAATTTTCACTCCTTTCAGTATCAATTAAGGTCTTTAAATGATTCTAACACTGAAATATTCTGCCGTCAAGTTTTAGGTTTTCTATTTGCCTATGGCTTCCAGTTTACGTTTTAGGATAAGCCTTTTTATGACATTCTTTAGAATCTTTACCGGTCTTCGTTTGTATTCCCGTGTGATGTCGCTCACCAGCGTCTCAAGCTGTATCTCGTCTCCGAGCTTTTTTTTCAGGTCGTCCCAGAACGTTATTATCCATACGTAAAGTTCGCTTTCCGTAGTTCCTTTTACGTATCGGGTTATCCTGTGCCGTTCTATCGTCTTTATGACGGGTGTGTAGACTGTGTTGAACCAGGAGGTTATTGCGTCCTCCATGCTGATTTCTTCATCTTTTCCTTGGTTTATGAAATATTTGTGGGTGAGTATGTGCTGATATATTATGTCATACCTTCCGGGGGTCGAAAAGTCCAGACACCAGTAGTCGGTTATGTCGCCGAAACTTGTTTCGAAATAGAAATTCTTTTTTTCCCAGTTTGTTATCTGCTTCATCATGCCGCCGAGCGTCCTTACCGGAGAAAGCCTTATTTCCGTCTGGAGGGATACTATGTCTGCGTCTATGAATTCGACTCCCTTGGACTTTGCAACGGATACACGGTGGTTTCCGTCCCGTACAAAATAAAGCCCTCCAAGTTCGTAGACCTTTATCGGGGGAAGGATTATTTCTTTTATAACGGCTTCGTCCACGTGTTCCCAGCGTTCTCTTATGAACGAGTTTTTAGGCAGGAATTGGTTGTCGAAGTCCTTGTAGCGTCCCTCGCTTCCGACAATCTTGGAGATTGGGATTGTCTTCATTCCGACGTAAATCTCGTTCTGTGGCTTTAGCATCTGCTTTACCTGATTGAACGAGATCATTTTTGTCTCTTCGGGATTAAGAAGATGCTGCAGTTCGTTGATGAATGCCTTGTTCCTTGCTTTTGAAAAGTCTGTCTCTGTTTCTACTAACATTTTTTCTCCATATTCGGGTCGATTTTATCCGGGGCGAAATCCATCACATGATGGGCGTATGCGTTTGCGACTGTGGTGTCAAGATATTTTCCTACCCGTTCGGTCCTTTGGTCGTACAGATGGACGTGACCATGCACCATAAGGGTAGGGCGGAAGAGTTTCAGGAACCAGTTGAAGCTTGGAAATCCCACGTGGCACGGATCATCCATGTCATGGAAATGGAATGGCGTTGCGTGCGTAAGGAAAATGTCAAGGTATCGTCCGTATTTAATCTTGTTGAAGATAAGATGCGGAATCATCCTTATAAGATGGACTTTCATCTGTGCGTCTGTGTACTGGCATAGCCCTCCGTTGTAGTTCCTTGAGCCGGACGCACCTGCGATAAGGAGCGGAGTGGGCTTTTTCCTTGCAGGGTGTTTTATCTTTATAGAAGCGGACGCTATCACCTTGAATCCTGCGTAAACAGCTCCGTGTCCGCTATTCTGCTCCACTTGCGAGAAATCCTCCACCGATTTTCCTATACCTGAATCCCGGGAGGAATGTGCGTTATGGTAGAATTTGAATTCCTTCAAATCGTGATTGCCGAACACAAAATATGTGGGCTTGTTGAACACGGATACTATGAAATCTATGTAATCCATGGGAAGGTCGCCCGCACAAAGTATAAGATCCACGTCAGGGAAATTCTTTTTTGCCCCAGTGCTATAGATAAGAGGATCTATGTAGTCGGATACGCAGAGAATCTTCATAGCTTTACAGTTTTCACTTCTTTGCTGACAGTACCGTTTCCAGTTTTTCTTTTCCGATGAGTTCTACGGGTCTGTTTTCTGCGAATTTCACCGCCATACGGGTGAAGCCTGCGCTGTTTATGACATACGAATTTGTGCAGCCGAGGTTCTTTGCCTCGTCAAGGGCGTTCCTTATCACGGCATCTTCGATAGGCTCGGGGTCCCTAAAGAACAGCACTAACTGCGGCTGTTTTCGCACGTTGCGCCAGTCGCTGTTTTTTGCCTGCACGCCCACCAGCTTCACGCCGCCTTTTCGTTGTTCTGCCTGCTGAACTGAAAGACCAAGCCCTTTTTCCGCCGCCTTCTTGCAGAGTTCAAGAAATTCCGGCTCGGAACTAGTAAGATAGTCCTTCATTGCATCATTTGTCTGGAAATCCTTGTACTCGTCCAGTTTTTCAACTACATCTCTGAAATTCTTGTTTCGCTTTGCTATTAACTCCCACTGTTCTATGGCTTTGTCGATTTTTCTTGTCTTTTCGTAGCAGGCGGCAAGGAAGTATCTTGCGTATAATGTGTCGCTGTTTGTGCCGGTTTTGTCAAAATCTATTGCTCTTTGCAAGTCTATCTGTGCAGCATCAAGCCTGTTTGCCATCATAAAGCAGGTGCTTCGTTCTATAAGGGCTTTCTGCTTGAACTCAGGGGAACGCTGGGCTTTTTCGAACGCCTTTATCGCATCTCCATAGGATTTAAGTTCCTTTAGTAATTTCCCAAGATAGTAATAGCAGGTGTATTCTTCGGAATTTAATGAAATGGCAAGGTCAAGTTCTTCTTTTGCCTCTTTATATTGCTTTCCCAAGAACAGTATGTGTCCTATGGCGGCGTGCGCCTTGGAGTTCCTTTTGTCTATCTGTGTGCATCTTCTGTAAAGCCCAAGTGCAATATCTTTGTGTCCCTGATCCTCTTCAAGTTTTCCGGCATTGAAAAAGTTTTCTGCATTTTTGGGGTCCATTCTTGTAAGCAGAAGATATTCTTTGAGCGCATCCTGAGTGTGGTTGAACTTCATTAAAAGAGCTGCGAATTCCTGCCTGAACTGCGCCTCCGGAAGTTTTGCATCGAAAAGGGCGTTTCCGCTTACTGTCTTGTATTCCATTAGGGCAAGTTCGCTTCTGTTGTCTGCGACGTATGCCTTTCCAAGATAATAATGAGCGTGGAAATCCCTAGGATTTTTCGCTATAAGCTGTTTTGCAAGCTTTGCCGCCGCTTGGACTTTGCCCTGCTTCAAAAGACGTTTTACCGTATCGACCTTTTTTGGGGATACAATTGCTTTTGTTATTACGATAGCCAACGCCACGATTAAGCCTATTATTGCTGCTATGACAGGAATTATCATTCTTGACTCCCGGAAAAAGAATGTTTGTTTTTAAGATGATTGAATACTGCATCTGAAAAACATCTTCGAGTTTGCCTTGAGCTAAACTCTTTTGCTTTTATACAAGATTCTGCACTAAGTAGCTCAACGTAAAGAATTGATATTCTTTTTGTCTGTCTAATTTATTGTAGTGCATTGCAAAGGATTATAATCTAATTGCAAAATCTTTGATAGCCCCCGGCTCGTCTTGTTGTAAAACCTGAACGGCGGGAATAAAAAAATATGAACAATATTGAAAAATCCGATTGAGCGGAATATATAAAGATTAGCTTTGACTTACAAAATAGTGCGGTCAAAATTAAGTTGTTACTGTACAACGAGTTAATTTTTAAAGTAGAAAGGCTGCCTGAAAAAACTTTTCGGCAGCCCCATCTCAAATAAACTTAATGAAAAGTTCTAGGATTTCTTAAATACGGCTTTTATTTCTTCTACAGTGCCGTCTTCTTTCATAATCGGAAATTTTTCGACTGTTAATTCAGTTTTGGTATCATTAAACGTCCCGTCGAACTTTGCATAAGGCTTAAGCGCATTTGCCAGTTTTTTCTGCGTTTCTAATAATACTTTTATCTCTCTTTCCATTTCAGGAGTAGGATTTTTGAATTTTTCTACAGATTCTTTAGCTTCTTTGAGCTGCTCTTCATAATTTTTTTTAATTGCTTCGTCCTGTTCTTTTTTTTACAAGTCTTCAAGTTCGGCAATGCGTTTATTTTGGAAGGCTATTGACGATTTTAAATAGTCATCATAAGTTATCGTACTCCATATTTTTACGGATTTTGAAGAGTCAAAAGAAACCGTTGAATCCTTTACCGTATATACCGTAAAAAATCCATGGAAAATGTTTACGATATTTCCTCCGATTGTAAAAGATAGACTAACGAAAGTTTCGTCAGGCCTCTTATATTGCCAACTCGTATTTTCCAGCGCAGGATCGGCTTTTCCTGTGGGATTAAGCATATCCAATATCTCATTTACGATATCATTACCTGAATCGTTATTAGATGCTGCATTCGGTTGCACACAGCCCGCCGTTACAACAACCGTATAAATCATAATGATTAATACGCCGAACAGTGAAAGTAATTTTTTCTATTTCATTACATAAACTCCTATTCTGCTTTTTGCAGTTAAATTTGAAAAGTTTCCTTTATAATGCCTACCACTAATCAATTTGTCAAGTTCCGTGCCGGCGGGATTAATTGATTTTATATGTATAAGGTTTCTACCGCCGGTGAACATAGATTATAAAATGAGTTTTCTGCTATATAACGCAGGCAAAGTTCAGTTCCTGCTTATTTATCCGCGGAAAGAAGCATTTGAGTTTCCCATTCCAAAAGGGCTTTTTCCATGTCAGGGTTTTCTCCTTTAACATCGCACATTATCCTGAACACAGGTTCTGTTCCGCTTCCTCGCATCCAGATAAAGGCTATGGGATTGTCGCTTGAATCGTAGAACACAATTTTAAGACCGCCCTTTCCGCTGATTGAAAAATCATTTACTTTTCTTGTTTCCTTTGTACCGTTTGTTGCTACCGCTTCCCAAAAAAGGATTCCGTATTTTTCAAAAAGCAAATCTTTCTTTTCGTTCCATTCGTTCAAAAATACATTTTGGAATCTTTTTTTTAAGAGCGAATGGTCTTTTGTGGCAATATGAAGAATAGCCCTCGGCTCTGAAACTCCGGTAGTTGTGTATTTGGGAATGCTTTGAACTATGTCTTCAAGCGTAAAATCTTCTGTGAATATAGAGCCCGTGCATAGGCACCAGTTTTTGAAAAGCTCCTCGATTGAAAGCAGTTTTATTATTGCAAAGATTGTGTTAAGCGGATCGCGGACGGCGCTTGGATATGTGATATTTCCTCCGTTCGAGCCTTCTCCGAATATGCGGACATTGTAGCCTTCCATTCGTTTTTCGGAAGCAAGGTTTACAACGTTTGCTTCTCCGACTTCCGCCCGGAACACTTTTGCTTTAAGATGATTTGCGATTTCTTCTATTCGCATTGATGTGGGACAGTTTACGCATACGGCATTGTTTTTTTCTTCGCGCCTGTTGGAGTAGGTTAGTTCCGAAAGCACAGAAATGCTGAATACTTCCTGCGCCTTAAGTATCACTGCTTTTTTTGAATCTCTGTTCCAGTAGACAATATTTCCTCTGTCTCCGTCGCAGTCGGGCATATATCCTATTATTGCGTCGGTTCTGCCTTCTTTTTGAAGACGAGCCATTTCTTCCGCTACGTAAATAAGGTTTTCGTTTTCGGGGATTATTTCGTGTGCTATATCGCCCGGCTTGTCGTTTATAGCATAAAATTCTATTCCGTTTTCCGCAAAGAAACTTGCGTCAAGTCCTGCGGCGCGTGCCGAACCGTTCATGTCGCATACGACACCGATTCTTTTTTTAAGAACGGACTTTCTTAAGAGTGAAAATATTTTTTCCTGCTCGTAAGGATCGCCGCTTCCCGTTATCGTCCATTTAAGAAAGTCCCTGTATGAATCTTCCGCTTCTTTTTTAATGGCAGGGGCAAGCTCATAAATTGAAGAAAGCTTTTTTTCATCCGTGTTAAAGATTAGTTTAAATGCCTTTTCTTTGCAGTCATCCTCTTTATATAGAAGGGCGAACTTTTCCATAAGAACCGAGTTTTCAGCTCCGCTAAGGACTCCTCCTGAGCTGAGACCGAATTTCATGCCGTTGTGCCCTATTGGATTATGACTTGCGGAAATATACATAAAAGCATCGGCGTTTCTTGAATACGCCATTATTTCCGGCGCGGAAACTATACCTGTAAATCTTGGAGTAATGTTTTTTGCAAGGAATGCTTTTATTGCAGCTTCCGCTATAGAAGACCCTGTGGGACGCGCATCCATTCCAAGAATTATCACAGGATTTTCTTTTTCAGTTTTTTCTTTAACATAATCGGAAAATGCGGATGCCGCCAATATAGCTATTGCAGTATTGTCGTCTCCTATCAAAGCCGTTCTGTCCTGCTCGTTACCGCTTTCTGCAAAAACTTTACGCCATCCCGAGGCGCTTAAAATCATCTTTATGTCCATAAAACCTTCCTATAAAATCGACACCGTAAGCCTTTTAAAAAGGCGAGTATTATTGATTTTAGGCATTTTTGCAATGTAATGAAAAATGCATTCAATAAGTGAGTTTGCCTAAAGACAAACTCAAAAGTGTTTTTAAGACGCAGTATCTTTGCGGCTTAAAAATAAAGATCCTTAAGATGCAATAGCTGAACAAAGTGTTCTTCACGAAAATACCTTTTAAATCAATAAAGGAATCCGCAACTTATTAATTTGTAGTAACGAATTATATGTTACGGATTACGTTATAGTCAATCTTTTTAAAAAGCCGTATCGTGTAGTGCCGTAATAGACCACATGATACGGCTACAATAGGTGACCTATTACAGCTGGAACATGCCACCTATTACGGCTAGATCATGTCATATGTTGTAGTACTACACGAGACGATCTCGTGTAGTGCTGGAATAGGTCACATGTTACAGTACTACACGAGACGGCCTAGTGTAGTACTGGGTCGTATGTTACAGTACTACACGAGACGGCCTAGTGTAGTACTGGGTCGTATGTTACAGTACTACACGAGACGGCCTAGTGTAGTACTGGGTCGTATGTTACAGT
>CALHVG010000065.1 GCA_938039145.1 uncultured Treponema sp. | reverse complement strand
CAAGGTCCGTCTTCACACTCAGCATGGCAAAGGTATGACCCAGGCTGTCATGGAGATCCTGACCGATTCGACTGCGTTCATTTTCAGCCAAAAAAAGATTGAGCTTGGCATTTTGTTTCATCTTTTCTTCTTTTATCTGTTCTGTAACCTGAATTCGATAAAGACCAAATGTCAAGGCATCAGAAAAAACAAAGGTCACCAAGAAAAAGAGTAGCTGCCAGGGACTAACTTGACCAACCATATAGACTCCAGTTAAAATCATCGGTTGTAAGACAATAAAACTGACAAAACGCCAAGAGCGAAAAGAAATCTCATCCAGCTCATAAATGAGGAGATTGGATAAATAAAAATAACTGTAGCCCGATACTACACGCCCAGCGACACCAATATCGACAAAATAGGAATCCCGCCCGATTATGAGATTCTTTACCCTGAACTTACGGAAGAACAGCAGAAAGCGTATTCCGCCATTATGCAGAACGAAACAATCGACAGATACGTAGAAGACCATCCGAATATGACGCCAATCGATATTTTAGCGTATGCAGGTCAGCTGAAAAGAAAATACAATCTGGACGAAAAACTTCTGCGCCGTCTTATCCGCATAAAAGCATGGCGAACCCGCCCCACTCCGCTTTACGACCTTGATTATGACATTCAGCTGAACGGAGCGCTGGATATTCTTAGGGAAAACAAAGATTTCAGAAAGCTGGTCGCGTCAACCAAGACATTAAAAGAACTTCAGGTTGAGGCGGAAAACGCAAACAAAGAAGAAAAGTCCGACAAATAAATGCGTCAGTTCATTTTGGATAAGGAGCCCGACAGAAACGGGCTTTTGCAAATTGCCGGAAAGGACTACCGCTATTTGTGCCAAGTCATAAGGGTAAAAGCGGGCGATATGCTTTATGTGCGGCTTCCCGGCGGTAAATTGACCAATGCGACCGTATGCAAAATCGACGGAGCGAACAAAATAATGACGGCACAAATCTGTTCTCTTTCCGACGAAGACTCGGCAATTCCTTTTTCAGAAAATATAAAGTCCTCCGTAACAAACGGTATTCAGGCAATAGAAATACAAAATGAACTGCGGAATGCGGAAACAAACGCAAACAAAAGCGTTGACTACACGCTGATTCAGTTCATTCCTAAGCCCGCAAAAATGGAACAGATAATCCGTCAGGCTGCGGAATGCGGCGTAAAAAGAATCATTCCGGTTAAAGGCGAATACAGTCAAAAGACTTCCGTGCAGGCATTGGAAAACAGCGCAAAGCGGGAGCGAATCTTAAAAATCATAAAAGAAGCCCGGCAGCAAAGCGGCTCGCCAATCGAAACCGGTGTGGAAAATCCTATGCCGCTTGAAGATGCGGTAAAACTCCTGAAAGAGGATTTTGTAAATGCCGACGAAAGCGTCTCCGTGGTCTTTTGGGAGCGCAACGAGAATTCAAAATCGCTTAAGAAACTTGTAAGCGGACGAAAAATCAAGAATGCGGCTATAGCAGTCGGAAGCGAAGGCGGAATAAGTCCCCGAGAAATAGATTTTTTGGCTTCGCAAGGGTTTTCTTCGGTTCATTTTGAAGGAAACATACTGAGATGTGAAACCGCAAGCCTTTTTGGAATTGCAGCGCTCCAAACAACGATAAGGAACGAAAATGAATAAACAAAGAATAAGCGTAACGGGTGTTCCGGTAGATGTCCTGCGCCCCGAAAACCTTGAGCAGGAAATCCTCAGCCTTTTGGAAAAAGACGAACCGTCGCAAATCGTCTTTCTTTCGATTTGGGATTTGTTAAAAGCCCGCCGCCGAGGAGAATTCAGGAACTGTATAGAAAATGCAGACCTTATAATTCCCGTTTCAAAAAGCATACTTCGCGGAGCGGCATTTCTCAAAAAAGATGTGCCGGTGCGGTACAATCCGTTTGAAGCCGTAATTTCGATAATGAGCGTGCTTGATTCCCATCTTAAGTCGATTTATCTTTTGGGCTCAAGAAGTCAAACGCTTAAAATCGCAGAGCAGAATGTTCGGGACACTTTTCCGACGCTCAAAATAGTCGGAAGATATCACGGGTTCTATTCAAAATCCATGGAAGAAGGAATAATCAAGTCGATATACAAATCATCCCCTTCGTTGGTGCTTTTGAGCGAAGGAATAAAAGACAAAAACCTGTGGGCGTACAAGCGCAGGGAACATTTTAAGACAAGCATATTTCTTTACTACAAAGAATCCATGGGGATTTTTTCAAAAAGGATTAAGCGCATCGACGAAAAAACATTCCGCCGCGGACACGAAATCTTTCACGAAGTCGTAAGAAATCCGCTGAAACTTTTTCTTTTGCTGCCTTATCTTTGGTACAATTTTCTTTTGCTGGTGTACAGATTCTTCAAGAAGGAATAGCGTTTTATTCGCCGCTCTTTTTTGATACAAGCCCTGCCGCCTTTGAAAAAATTTTTTCGATATATTTTGCTTCGCTTTCCGAAATCGCCGCCCTGGAAAGAAGGCTTCGCCAAAATTCTTCCATAGCGGATTTTCCTGTAACTTTAAAAAATCCGATTTTCTGAAGACTGTTTGAAACGGATTCTACAGTTCCGTCGATTCTTTCCAAAGTCAAAGGCGTATATCCTGTAAGATGCTCGTTTTTCCGCCTGAAAAGATGATACGAAATTATCTGAACGGCATGCGAAAGATTCAGCGAACCGAATTCTTCCGAAGACGGAATTGTGATTCCCGATGTGCATTGGGAAAGCTGTTCGTCCGTAAGTCCGGTGCGCTCGTTCCCGAAAACCACCGCAATTTTCTGTCCGCCGCCCGAATCTGAACCGGAAACAGAATCCGCAATATCTGAAAATTCCTCAGGAAAATAAAGCTTTCCTTTTCGTTTTTGCCCCCGCCTTCTTGTAGTGCCCGCTGCAAGCGCGCAATCTTTTGTGGCATCCTTTATTGAATCGAAAAATTCCGCCTTGTCGTAAATGTAAGAAGCGTGTATCGCAAGCACATGGATTTTTTCCATATCGTAGTCGCTTTTTTTTCCGACGATTCGTAAATGCGTTATGTCGTTGTTTGCCATCGCCCTACAGGTGGAACCGATATTCCTTGATTCGGACGGATGATCAAGCACAATGTAAATTTTGTTCAAATCCATGAAAAAAAGTATACAAAACTTCAAAGAATTTTTATATCGGAAGGAAGAGATTTTGATTTTTAGAAGATGTAAAATGTCCGTGTATAATCAGGAATCGGAATTTCAGTCTGAAAACACGGGCGCAGAATGCAGTTCTTTTTCCAAAACAGGAACGCAGAAATCTTGACATATAATAAATCTATTCTTGTACAAGATTTCCATGTAAAGTAGAATATCGATATTCAGGTCAAACATTCGATTTTGGAAGCAAGTGCAAAACGACGTATGATTCGGCGGGATTCCGCTTATCAGCTGCGTTTTGTTTTGAAGCCGGATTCCGCACGAAAATCTCGAAAACGGAACAAAGCCGAAACTTGCCTACGCACAATTCTATTCAGGCTTAAGACTCGGAATTGACCGTTTGAATTTTAATAAATATTCTTTTTCGGAGGATAGATGAACGCCAGCACCATGCTATTGCAGCAGCTCATAAACGGGCTTACGTTGGGAAGCATTTACGCATTGATTGCCCTTGGCTACACGATGGTCTACGGAATCGTAAAGCTTATAAATTTTGCACACGGCGACATAATGATGATGGGAGCATACGCCGGTTACTTTGTGCTTATGGCACTTTCGCCGAGCATTCCGGGGCTTCTTGGAGCATTTGCGTCCGCGATGCTTCTTTGCGGACTTCTTGCACTTTTTATCGAACGGCTTGCCTACCGTCCGCTTAGGAACGCTCCCCGCCTAAACTCGCTGATTACGGCAATCGCCGTGGAACTGATTCTGCAGAACATGATGCGTGTTCTTCCGTTCGTAGGCCCGAACCCGAGGCAATTTCCGACAATGAAAATCGTTAATTTCAGCATTCTTAAAAATGCGGAAAACGCCCTTCTTTCAATATCAAACCTGCAGCTCATAGTTGTAGTCGCAAGCATAATATTGATGGCGATTCTGAATTTCATCGTGAACAAAACCAAAACCGGCAAAGCTATGCAGGCTGTCTCGTACGACCTTGGCGCTTCCGCTTTGATGGGAATAAACGTGAACAAAATCATAGCCGTAACTTTTTTAATAGGTTCGGTGCTTGCCGGCGCAGGCGGAATTCTTTACGCCACCGCATATCCGCAAGTAGACCCGATGCTGGGATATATTCCGGGACTTAAAGCGTTCGTGGCTGCAGTTCTCGGCGGAATCGGTTCAATTCCCGGCGCAATGGTAGGCGGCGTGCTTCTTGGAATTGTAGAAACGCTGACAAAAGGATATTTAAGTTCCCAGTATGCGGATGCGATTTCCTACGCCCTTTTGATAATAATTCTTCTTGTAAAGCCTACAGGAATTTTCGGCAGAAAAAAAACTGTAAAGGTATAGGGTATAAAAATGGCAAAAATGAAAAACAAAAATCTGCGGAATTTTCTGCTCCTTTTTTCCGTGTCCGTTCTTTTTGTGGGACTTCCGACACTTCTTTCGGCACTCGGAGCGTTGAGCGCATATACGGCAGGCGTGCTTTCACTTGCCGGAATAAACGCAATAATGGCAATCAGCGTGAACATAATTTCCGGCATAACGGGGCAGCTTTCACTTGGGCAGGCAGGATTCATGGCACTCGGCGGCTATGCGACAATCATTTTTACAAATGTGTGCCATATTCCCCTTCCGATTTCAATGATATTCGCGGCTTTGGTAACGGCACTTTTCGGATTCCTTATAGGTTTTCCGACGCTCAAACTGGAAGGCGACTACCTTGCAATCGTAACATTGGCGTTCGGCGAAATAATCCGCGTTGTTCTTGTAAACCTTAAATCAATAACCGGGGGCCCGAACGGCTATACGTTCCCCACGCTGCTGACATTAAATCCGACTGCGGCGGTTCTTTCAATTTCAGTGATTCTTGTAGCAACAATCGTTCTGATACAGAACTTTATCCGCTCAACCTACGGAAGGGCGGTTCTTGCCGTGCGCGAAGACGAAATCGCCGCCCGTTCGTCCGGAATCCATGTTTTCAGGTACAAAATGACAGGCTTTGTAATCGCCTCGTTTGTTGCGGGGCTCGGCGGCTCACTTTACGTCATGTACGTCGGATTTATCAAACCTGACCAAGCCTCGTTCGCAAAGTCGGTGGACTACTTAATTTTTGTCGTTCTTGGCGGAATGGGCTCAATGACCGGAAGCGTTCTTGCATCCTACGTGCTGACATTTGTTCAGGAATGGCTCAGATTCCTGCAAAATTACAGACTTTTGCTTTATCCTGTCGTGCTTATAATCGTAATGCTTTTTAGACCGCAAGGGCTTTTGGGAACAAAAGAATTTTCTTTTGTAAAATCATTCGAATGGCTGTGTTCAGGCGGACTGAAAACTGTAATTCCAAATTTACGGGCACGAATTGCGGCGCATAAAGCCGAAAAATCCCTGAAAAAAAGTGCAAAGGAGGCGGAATAATGAGCGAAGAGAAAAAACTGATTCTTCAGGCTTCCGATATTTCCATCGTTTTTGGAGGGCTGTGTGCCGTTGGAGATGCCAGCTTTGAACTTAGGAAAGGCGAACTTGTGGGTCTTATAGGCCCGAACGGCGCCGGAAAAACAACAATGTTCAATATGGTAAGCGGAATCTACACGCCCACTTCCGGGCAGCTTTCGTTCTGGGACAAAGACGACAAAGTTCACATAATAAACAAGGCGGGCGCTGCAAGGCTCAACAAACTCGGAATCGCGCGCACATTCCAAAACATCCGTCTTTTTGGAAATCTTTCGGTTATGGACAACGTAAAAATTGCGCTCCACGGCTCACGAATATCGAATCCGTTTGACGTGCTTTTCCGAACTCCCGTGTTCAGAAGGGACGAGGAACTGATGACCGAAAACGTAATGAATCTGCTTCAGCTTTTTAAAATCGACGGCAAAGCGGAAGAGCAGGCAAAAAATCTTCCGTATGGAGAACAGCGCAAACTCGAAATTGTCCGTGCGCTCGCCTCAAAGCCGCAACTTCTGCTCCTTGACGAGCCGGCAGCCGGAATGAATCCGCAGGAAACAAAAGAACTCATGGAAATGATTGCGTTCATAAGGCACGAGTTCAACCTTACAATCCTTTTGATTGAACACGACATGAAACTTGTAATGGGAATCTGCGAGCGGCTCATGGTTCTGAACTACGGACGGATTATCGCAATGGGAAGTCCGGCGGAAATAAAATCCGACCCGCAAGTCATAAAAGCTTACCTTGGAAACAGTTAGATTGGGAGGAAATCATGATGCTTGAAGTAAAGTCGCTCAACGTTTCTTACGGAGCAATAAAAGCTTTAAAAGGAATCAGTTTCAATGTTGACGAAGGCGAAATAATCACCCTGATAGGTTCGAACGGCGCAGGAAAAACCACGACATTGCATTCAATTTCAAACCTGATAAAAAAACAGTCGGGAACAATTTTTTTTGAAGGAACCGACATAACAAGTCTTCCGGCGGACAAAATAGTAAAACAACACCTTATTCAAGTTCCGGAAGGCCGCCGGATTTTCGCAAATCTTTCGGTAAAAGAAAATCTTGAGTTAGGCGCGTTCATACGGGACGATAAATCAGAAATCAAAAAAGACATGGAAAAAGTGTTTGTTCTTTTTCCCCGACTGAAAGAACGCCTAAAACAAAACGCAGGAACTTTAAGCGGCGGAGAACAGCAAATGCTCGCAATGGGACGAGCATTGATGTCCAAGCCGAAACTTCTAGTTTTGGATGAACCGTCGATGGGGCTGGCCCCGATACTTGTCGACGAAATTTTCGAAATAATAAAAAGGATAAATGCTGACGGAACCACGATTCTTTTGGTGGAACAAAACGCATTCAAGGCACTTTCGATTGCCGACAGAGCATACGTTTTGGAAACAGGAAATATCATAAAAGAAGGAAATGCCGCCGATTTGATAAACGACGATTCCGTAAAGAACGCATATCTTGGCGGATAAAATATTTTTATATCCATAAGAAATCTATGGCAACAAATAAAACTCCCCGGAACCAAAATATTCCGGGGAGTTTTATTTTTGCTGCGTAAAATACTAAATTAAAATCAATCTGACGCACAAAAAATTTTGGGAAAAACAAAAAGCCTGTTTTCTTGCAAGCCCTTATTAAGGAACATGGATTTTAAAATATAACTTTACAGGTGCCTTTCTTTTTTTCTCCGGAACAAGAATATGTTAAGTTAAAGTTCCCTCTGCAAAGCGGACATAGCCGCTGAAACAAAAACAGAAATTACAATCTAAATTTTTGAAGAATATTTATTTTTCAATCTTAAAAAATCTCTGCTTAATTTTTGTTCGCCTATGAAAACAACAAAAGATGCACAAAAATATTCTACAAACAAAAACTGCACTTAAAAGAATGCAATTTTTTCAAAACTGCAAATAGGAGCGCAATTACAGCAAAATAAACGCACTCCTATAAACGATTCTTCAAAAGATTTAGAACTGGAACCCTGCATTTCCGCTGCATCAGAATCTGTTGCCCGGCCCACAGTTACGTTTACAGTATCCGTCTTACCTTCAAAATGTGCTGCGGCAGTAGCATTTCCTACAGATTTTCCCGTTACAGTATAATCCTTTAACGACGCATAATCGTTCTCTGCCATTGTGTAAGTAACCGTAACGGACTTTGTATTTCC
The DNA here is from genome assembly GCA_938039145.1 of uncultured Treponema sp. Classification (GTDB taxonomy): domain Bacteria; phylum Spirochaetota; class Spirochaetia; order Treponematales; family Treponemataceae; genus Treponema_D. Next base: position 5,549 of record CALHVG010000065.1, on the reverse strand, counting down.
GTTGGAATAATGCGCAATCGCCTCTCTTTGAAGCTCAACGGTTCTTCCGACCGTAACAGACACATTTTTTGCCGTAGCGCCAAGTTCTATTCTATCCAGAACAGGCGGATTAACTTTTACGTTCACAGTAGCCGTCTTGCTGTTACCGTTGGAATCCGTATATGCGGCTGTCAAAGTTGCAGAACCGCTCTTTATCGCTTTCAGCATTGTTCCTGTAACCATTGCCGTATCGTTATCGCCGGAAACATATGAGGGCGTTACGGGCATAGTGCCTGCATTTTTGTAAACCGCCTTTGCAGTAAGGGTAGTGGAAAGGTCAATTTCATTTCCTTCATTCAGCTCAATATCGGAAGGAGTTACAGTAAAGTCTTTAAGAACATCATCTGCGCCAAGCACCGAACTTACAGTCACATTGATAGTATCGGTTTTTCCTTCAAATGTAACCGTGATTGTTGTTTTTCCGGCAGCAACACCTTGCAGGCTCAATCCCGCCAGCTTAATGAAATTTTCCTGCGTATCATTGCTTTTATAGATTGGCTTTACAGCCTTTGTCGTGCCGTTGCTATATTTTGCGGTAACAGTTTCAGAAAGAGTTTTCGAAGAATTGACTTGCAGCGCAATAAACTTTGGCGAAGCCTCTATTCCATCAAGACGGAGCGGTTCTTTCTGCGATACATCAAATTCAAACTTTTCAAAACGGTTTTCACCGACTCCCTCATAAATCGGTATCACAGTCTCATGACCGGAAAAGTCTGCACATAGCGTTCTGTCGTCCAGTGCCATTTTGCAGCTGTTTCCCAAAATTTTATATTTGAGCTTTTTGTCCAACTTTGCGATGGTTTTTGTTTGTCCGTCGGAATATTTTATCATGGATACAAGTTCAACCTTGCTCCCGACAACGATTTTGCTCAGTTTGGCTTTGGTCTCTTCAGTCAACGTGACCGATTCAATTGTAACCTCAGCATTTACCTGCGGGGTGCATGACGACAATAAGAATACCGTCAGCATAGCAGAAATAATTCCAAAAAATCTGAATGTTATTTTCATTTTTTTCTCCTAAAATATAATGCCGGAAATGCAAACATTTCGGTCATCATAAATTTATACCCGTATACAAAAAATCTCTCCGTTTTCGCCTTTTTCAGCTAAAAGACGCGGACATCATTTCTGCACCCGCAACTTTCATTTCAAATAGAAATCGTCCGCCTAAAAACATAGACGGACAAGTTCAGTTCGATTCAGATTGGAATTATTTATAGAAAATCCCTAGATTTTGAAAGCAAGCCTTAGGGTAACCAAATAAGGCGCTCCTGTTTCCACGGAAATGGCAAAGTTATCCGTGAAAAAATAGGACAGCCCCAAAATAGCAGCTGCATCAAAACGAACCGGTATAATTACAGGGGAAAATTCGCCTCCATAAATATAAAGGTTATAGCCCAAGCCAAGCCTAACACCTGCATACACGTCCAAATTTTTTACGCCAAAGTCGAAATGGTATTTCGCAAGAACTCCGATGGTCGGCCACAGCCAAAAACTCGATTTATTATATACATCGGGACGCAAGAAACTCATGCTGGTATTTATATATCCCCCAAAACTGAACGGAAGTTTCTGATTCACCAAAACCATTCTTTCATAACTTATATCGATAGGCGGAATATATATAGATCCGGGATATGTAGAAAGATACAAGATGGATTCAATTCCAAAAGAAGAGCCGATGCTCAAAAGTCCGTCGCCGTGTTTCAAGCCACCACCGTAATTTTTCCAAAAAGTGTTCGAGTCAAACGCAAACGCAGACGCGCTCAAACCAAAAACAACCAAAACAAGCGCAAACGCTTTTTTCGTATTCATAAAATATCTCCCCAAAAGTAGATTGACCGTAATATTTATAGAATGTTATATATCAGAAAACATCGTCTTTGGTCAATATGGTGCACTTGCCGGAACAAGGCTCATGCACGAGAATCTATATTCCCTCAAAATAACCGTTATCGTAAAAAAATCGGCTGCACTTGCGACAACGGTTCTGCCGTTCACCGCAGCCAACCGGAATCTGACTATGAAAAACAGAAGCCTAAAAAATCCTGCGTTTCCACAAGCATTTTCGCACAAAAAAGCCGCCCTTCAGGATTTTCGTTTTCCTAAAGGACGGCTTCTCGTTTTTTTACGGCACACACCAATGTCGAGCCGAAAAATTCCAGATTGGAAAATTAGGTTACGGCTCTACGGTTGCCTTATAGCGTGTCGTAAGTTTTCCGTCCGCTCCGTTTACCAATTCCAGCATTACCGCAGACTTTACAGGATTCCTGTTCTTGTCAAATGTCAGATGACCCGTAACATAATCCCCGTCGGTGGCTTCAAAGGCATCCCGGATTGCGGCAATGTTGCTGGTAGAATCGGCTTTCACCATCGCATCACGGAGCATATACACGCTGTCATACCCAAGAGCCGAAAAAGAATTCGGGTCTTTGTTGTATTTTTTCCTGAACGCATTCACGTATTTCTGCACCGCAGGCTCTGTAGAATCTACGGCATAATGATTCGAATAAAATCCGTTCAGCACCTCATCGCCCGCATTTTCCGTAAGTCCGTCCCAGCCGTCTCCACCTACGATAGGAACATTTATTCCCTGCGCCCTAAGCTGCTTTGCAATCAAAGCGACAGTTCCATAATAATCAGGAACATACACAACGTCGGGATTAGCGTTCTTGATTTTTGTAAGCTGTGCATTAAAATCCTTGTCGCCCGTAGCATACGACTCGATGCTCACAACCCGTCCGCCGTTCATGGCAAACGAAGTCTTAAAATTGTCGGCAAGTCCCACCGAATAATCGTTTCCCACGTCATAAAGAACAGCCGCATCCTTTTTTCCAAGATTTTCCGCGACAAACTTACCGCCCACCGTTCCCTGTAATGGGTCGATAAAGCAAGCTCTGAAAACATAATTTCCGACTTCCGTGATTGCCGGAGCCGTAGCCGCAGGCGCAATCTGAAGGATCTTCCCCGCCTGAGACAAAGTTGAAATAGACTGGGCGCAACCGGAAGTCAACGAACCGATTATAATTTTCACCCTATCCTTTGTCGTCAGTTTTTTAAAAGCATTTACCGTCTTGTCCGGAGAGCCCTCGTCGTCCTCGCAAATAAACTTAACCTGCTTTCCATTAATGCCGCCGGCTGCATTGATTTCTTCAATCGCAAGGTCAATGCCGTTCTTGCATTCAACGCCGTAAACCGCAACCGCACCGGAAAGAGGCGCAATTCCGCCGATTTTCACAATGTCGCCCTCGCCCTTCGAGCAACTTGCAAAAAGCAAGACCGCCGAAGCGCAAGCAAAACCGATAAACTTTTTCATACACACCTCCAAAAGCATGTTTAATAAAATTCAATGTCATTAATATAATTAAAATCAAAAAAATAGTAAATCACAGTGATTTTTCTTTTTGGGGGCGAATCTCTTTTCCCACTCGCCTTCCGCAGCCCGCCAAAGGCTCGGTGCTTCAACAAGCCAATCCTAAAATGCGGTTTTTGTTTTTCAAAAACCGCCAAAAAATCCAAAAAACGGATAACTCATTTTTAAATAAAAACGCATTTTCCAAGCGCACAACCTACGGTTCTGCTCCACGCTCGCGCCTGCATTTTTTCAAGAAATTTCAATCGCTCCACCCAAAGCGCAGAAATCCAAACGCAAGAAAACGCATAAAGATCTTTGTTAAAACAAAAAAACCGTCCCACCAACGCAGGACGGTCTACAAATCCAAACAAAAACTACTCTGCTGATGCTTCTGCCGGAGTTTCAGGCGCAGAAGCGGCTTCCGCCTTCTTCGCAGCCCTTTCCTTGTTCTTCAGATTGGCATTGCAAAACTTACAGATTTTTACGGTCTGCTCGTCGATTGTAGTTTCATAAAGAACTTTTATGCTTTCTTTCTTGCAGATTGCGCACGTTCCACGACCATGATCCGGCAATGAACGGATTCCCGTACCGCGATGGTTCTTAGACATAGACTACTCCTTCTCCGCAGAAGCAGGGGCTTCTTTTTTGGCGGCAGTTTTTTTAGCGGCAGGCTTTTTAGCCGCTTTTTTTTCGCTTGCAGTTTTAGGCGCAACTTTGGCTTTTTTCTCAGCGTCCTTATCTTCAGAATCGCCGGTGTCAAGTTTGTAGTCAACCAGTTCAAGGATAACCATGTCGGCGGCATCTCCCTGACGATAGCCAAGTTTAAGAACACGGGTATAACCACCGTTCCTTTCCTTCATGCGAGGTCCGATTTCCGTGAACAACTTGTTCAGAACCCTAGCGTCCTGAATAAATTTAGCCGCCTCTCGACGATTATGCACGGAATCAACCTTTCCCCTTGTAATCAGTTTTTCGGCAGCCTTCCTAACTTCCAAAGCCTTTGACTTTGTTGTTGTGATTCTTTCAAATCTGAAAAGTGAAGTTACCATGTTGCGGGACATCGCACGGCGATGAGCCGATGTCCGTGAAAGCGGATTAAAACCATTTCTATGATTCATCTGATTCTTCCTTCTGCTTCTTGATATTGACAGCGTTCTTCAAGTGGCTGTAATCGGTCATTCCTAGGGTCAAGCCCCATTCCTGAAGTTTTTCCTTGATTTCCCCAAGACTTTTCTTGCCGAAGTTTCTTGTCTTGGCAAGATCGTCCTCTGTCTTTTTTGTTAATTCACCGATAGTGCGTATGTTCGCATTCTTCAAGCAGTTTGAAGAACGCACGGAAAGCTCAAGTTCCTCTACTGGCGTATTAAGAGTCTCCTTAATCCTAGCATCCTCTTCATCGCTTTCATCACTACCAATGACATCGCTATCATTGAAATTCACAAAGATTGAAAAATGATCCTTGGCAATCTTTGCGGCTTCACCCAGCGCATCCTCCGGCGACACAGTTCCGTCCGTCCAAATCTCAAGCACGAGCTTGTCATAGTCATTTCGCTGACCGACTCGGCAAGGCTCTATAGAATATTTGACCTTCGGAACAGGAGTAAAAATCGCATCGATAGGGATAGTTCCCATTATCTCGATATAATGCTCATTTACCTCGGCAGGAACATAACCTCTACCCAAATCAATCTGCATTTCAATCTCAAGATCCGCTCCTTCCATCATAGTGAAAACGAGCATATCCTTGGTCATGACTTCAACTTGATTTTCCTTGGCAAGGTCATCGCTCTTCACAAGTCCAGGTCCTTTGAATTCGTAAAGAATCGTATCCTGCTCCATGTCGTCAGGAAGTCGAAGACGAATCTGTTTCAGAGTGTTTATAATTTCCAGCGTGTCTTCAGAAACATTCGGAATAGCATCAAATTCACTGGAAATTACATGCGGGACATGATCAGCATCATACGAAGTAATGCGAATCGATGTGATGGCATACCCCTGAATAGATGAAAGCAGAACACGGCGCAACGTATTTCCTACAGTCGTGCCGAATCCCGTCTCAAATGGGCTTGCCACAAATTTCCCATAATTCGGATTAGTCTCAATATGCTCAAAAGAAAGCCCTTTCGGTTTCTTAAAACCTTTAAGCAAGTTTTTG
>CALHVG010000064.1 GCA_938039145.1 uncultured Treponema sp. | reverse complement strand
CAACAAGATTTCTGTTCACCGGTTTTGTAATGTACTTGAACGCACCAAGATTCAACGCTTCCTGTGCGTACTGAAAACAGTCGTATGCGCTAAGTATTATTATCACGGCGTCGGGCTTTAAGTCCAAAATGCATTTTATCGCTTCAAGTCCGGTCATCCCGGGCATATGAATGTCCATAAAAATTATGTCGATTTGATTCCGTGTGCATATGCCTATCGCCTCCGGGCCGCTGTATGCGGAATGCAGTTTTACCTGACCTTCAAAATTTTTGCCTATTATCGAAAATAGGGCTTCCACAACAATCTGCTCGTCGTCAACAACAAGAATATTATACATTTTTAGGCACCCTCACTATGAATCTGCTTCCGATTCCGCCTTCTCCGCTCTGAATGTCAAAAATATCGTTCATGCGGAAATAAATTTTCAATCTGGAAAAAACGTTCATAATTCCGATTCCGTTTCCCGGCTTGTCCGAACCTTTCAGATATTCCATAGAATCGGAAGTCTGCCGTTCCTTCTTTACCTCATCCAAAATTCTAAGCCTTACTTCGGGGTCAAAACCTTTTCCGTCATCCGAGATTGAAATCTCAACAAAATCCGGAAGTTCCTGAATCGAAAGCGTTACCGTGCATCTGGAATTTTCAAGTCCGTGCTTTATGCAGTTTTCGCACAAAGGCTGAAGAATCATTGCCGGAAGTTTTTGCGGAAACTGCGTCGAAGGAACGTTTTTTACAAAGTTCAGCCTTGTTCCGAACCTTACCTTCATTATGTAAACAAAATGGTCAATAAGCAGAAGTTCCTCGTCTACGGACGAAGAATTCCGTTCGTGAATGTTATACCTGAAAAACGCCGCCACCTGCTCAATAAAATCGCTTGTCTTGTGTGCGCCTTCGAGCATTGCAAGCTGCACGCCCGTGTTCAAAGTGTTGAAAAGAAAATGCGGATTTATGTGCGCCTGAAGAGCGTCAAGTCTTGCCTTTGTGTAAAGCACGCTCATTCGGGTTTGTTTTTCTTTGAGTTCGTTCTCCGTATGCGCTTTTTCCAAAATCGTTCCGATATATTCGTTTATGCTTATTAGCATATTATCGAACGCGCGGCAAATGTTCCCCACCTCGTCGTTCGCCTTGTTGTTAAAAAGCGGAATATCAAACTCCCTTAGAGAAACTCGTGTTGCCACTTCGGAAATGTGATGGAGCGGCGCAAGAATTTCAGTCAGCAGAAGATATATATAAACGGACACAAAAACAAAATGCACAAATATAAATGCATATATTGTATTTGAAAGCACAAAAACCCTGAACCGATTTTCCTCGTAAATTCTGCTGTTAATTCTGTGCATAAAAAGGTCAAAAGCCATAAGTTCATTATTCAAAAAAGTGTAGCATTTTATCGCTTTTCCGTAATAAAACGTTTCTTCGTCTTCGGAATTTGCCCTTTTTGCTGAAACGACCCGGTTCGCATAGCCGATAAAACTTTCCGAAAGCCTTTTAAGCAAATACTCCTTGTTTTCAGTTTCGTCGGCGGAAGGTTTATCGTGCATATCCGAAATCCGCCGTTCAAGTTCGTTTCTGTTCCTGTAAAAAGATTCTATACTTTCAAAAGTGTAGTATTTTATGAAGTGCTCCATCGAATCCTTGGTGCTTGTAAGACAGTCGGAAAAATCGCTTATCCTTACATTCGACTTGTACGAATCGCCGAGAATTGTGATGGCGTAATGTTCTACCCGTTCCACAAGAACAATTGTAAATCCCATGCAGACAAGGGAACATAGGATTACAGCCATTATTTTTCCCCGCAGGTCAAGATTTTTAAAGCTTCCGACTATTTTTCCGACAAAAGGAATTTTATTCACGATAAAAGAAAAAAAATCTGTCATTTGCCGCCCGCCTTTATGATTTTTATGCCGGCAGGAATTGTCCCTACAGAACGGGCATCCTCTTTGTGCTCAAATATTTCGGCAACGGCATCTTCGCCCATTTTTTCATAGTCCATTGATACCAGCACCGAAACGATTCCGGTGTCAAGGTATTTTTTAAGGATTTCGTTTTCGCCGATTCCGAGCACTTTTGTGTTCCTTACATACGAAAGCATACTGATTTTCTGCACCGCATAAAGCGAATCCGGCTCCGAAAGAGAAACCAGCATAACTTTTTTTTCAAGCCGATTAAGCCTGTTCAGATGAGTTACAAGCATCGTCTTGTAAGAATTCACGGAATGGTCAAGGCTAAGAAAATTCTTTATTCCTTTTGAATTAATGCCGGAAATAAAAGCGTTCCTTATAGAAAGCGAATTTGAGTTGTGCGCACTGAATGAATCAAAAATTATCAGCGTCATTTTGTCTTCCCACAGCTCAAGAACTTCGTCGGCAAGTTTTTTTCCCATTTCAGAATAATTTCCGCCTATGCTTGAAACCTGCTCCGTTCCGTCAAAACGATTTCCTATAAAAACCAAAGGAACATGGGTTCCGCCGCCGGTTTTTGCCGCCCGCGAAAACTGCATTCTTTCGGGAACGTAGGCTATTATTCCGTCCGCGCCCGAATCGTATGCAAAATCCATAAGATTCTGAAAATTCTCAGGTTCCGTCCTTGAATCCTGAATATGCAGAGCTACAACGGAATCGTATTTTTCCGCCGCACGGATTGCCCCGTCGTACGCCCTTTTCAAAAACGATGTGTCCTCGGAAAATCCCACAAACATTAAGCAATTTTTTCGGTCGTCGGCAATATTATGCGAATCGGCTGACGAAATCTTTATTTTGGGAAGATAGAAAAATAGAAATGCAACTAAAAGTAAAAACTCAACAAAAATACAGAACAGCGCAATTTTTCGTTGCACGCGGCGCTTTTCCTGATTTTTCATCGTTGAATCCATGTCGACTGCGATTATAGCACAAATTTTCAGATTAATTTGATTATTTTTAAAAATGAATTTATCTTTAAATATATCAGGAGGAAAAATTATGGTAACTATAGTAACCGACAAAAATTTTGACGAAGAAGTCCTAAAGAGCGACAAACCGGTTCTTGTTGACTTTTGGGCAACATGGTGCGGACCTTGCAGAATGGTATCTCCGGTGGTAGATCAGCTGGCTGAAGAACACACGGAATACAAGTTCTGCAAAGTCAATGTTGACGAAGAGACAGCGTTGGCAAGCCGCTTCAACATCATGAGCATTCCGAACCTTGTTGTGTTCAAGAACGGAAAAGTTGTAAACCAAACGGCAGGCGCACGTCCAAAAGAAGAGATTCTAAAACTCTTCGAAGCATAAAAGCTTCATTTTGAACCTGTAAGCTGTATGGAACCCATGGATATCCGCTTGTCACGAACCTGCTCAAGATAAGAGATAAGTTCCGTGCGGGAACCGTTTTGGATTAGGGTTTTCATGGTTTCCATTTGGCTTACAAAATTATCGATGTGGCGGACAAGTTTTTCGCCGTTCAAAGTAAAAAGTTCAGCCCAAAGCGGGGCATTTATCATTGCAATTCTCGTAAGATCTTCAAAACTTCCGCCGCCGAAAGACGTCATCTGAGTGTCCGGGGAACTTTGAACAAGCGCACTTGCTATAACGTGGCAAAGTTGGCTTGTAAATCCGATTCTGTAATCATGGATTTGAGATGTTGTTTCAACGATTCGGCTAAAGCCCATTGCGGAGATTAGCCGTTTCATCGTTTCGATGTTTTCGGCTTTATTAAAATCCTGCGGAACAAGAATATAGTTATGGTCAACAAAAAATTTCGCAGAAGATGCGGCGTATCCTTCCTTTTCGCCGCCTGCCATCGGGTGCCCGATTATAAAATCCACGTCGGCTCTAAGAAGTCCGGGAAGCGATTTTTCGAATATTCCTTTTACGCCAGAAATATCCGTTACAAACGAGCCGCTTTTGAAATGCCCTTTGTGTTCCGCTAAAAAATCGAGCGTAGCCTGCGGATAAAGGCAAATAAACACGACGTCGCTTTTTTCAAGCATCGAATCCGCTTCGTCGCCGGCAAAAGCTTGGTCAATCACGCCTTCGGCAACGGCGGATTTCAGGCTTGCAAGGCTTCTGTTGCAGCCGAGGATGCGGCCATTTGATTCCGCCTCACAAAGAATATTTTCCCTGATGGACTTTGCAATCGAGCCGCCCATTATTCCAAGCCCTACGATTCCGTAGGTAAGTTCGTTCAGACGCATGAAGCCCCCTTGAGTCCGCGCTTGAACTCAAGCATTCTTGCGCACGCAACTGTATTCCACGGAGAACGTTCACCGCGCATAAGAAAATGATAGGCGATTCCCGCAATCATCGCTCCGTTATCGCCGCAAAGTTTTAACGGCGGGAAAATGCATTTTAAATCCTTTTTTTCAGAAAGAATTTCCCTTAGCCTTGAATTTGCGGCAACTCCGCCGCCGGCTACAACAGTCGTAAGCCCCGTGTCTTCCACCGCCCTAAAAAGTCTGCTCGTAAGCGTGGTGCAGGCAGTTTCCTGAAAAGCCGCGCACAGATTTTCGTCGGAATGTTCATATCCCGGATTCCAAAACATATCTCTTTGGTGAATTACCGCCGTTTTAAGTCCGCTGAAACTCATGTCATAGCGGCGCTCGTCTCCGTCAAGCCGAGGAACGGGAAAACTTGCCGACTTGGGGTCGCCTTTTTTTGAAAGTTTGTCGATTATCACTCCGCCGGGATATCCGAGCCCGTAGAATTTTGCAACCTTGTCAAACGCTTCTCCCACGGAATCGTCAACGGTCGTTCCGAGTACATCAATTTTGTCAAAATTGTGAACCCTGCAAATTACCGTATGCCCGCCTGAAACCAAAAGTCCGATGTACGGATAACTTATGTCCTCTACAAGATGAGCGGCATACAGATGACCGAGCATATGGTTCACAGCGATGAACGGTTTTCCTATAGACCACGCAAGCGTTTTTCCGAACGAAAGCCCTACCAGCAAAGAGCCCATGAGCCCGGGACGGTTTGTCGCAGCCACAGCGTCAATGTCCGAAAGCGAAAGTTCCGCTTCCGAAAGAGCCTCTTTTACCACGGGCAAAATCCATTCCGCATGTTTTCTGCTTGCTATTTCAGGGACAACGCCTTTGTAAATTTCGTGAAAAGGGATTTGGGTTGCAACAACATTGCTGAGAATTTTTTTCCCGTCTTCGACAACCGCCACGGCAGTTTCGTCGCAGCTTGACTCAATACCTAAAACTTTCATTTTGTACCTTTCAATAAAGACATGGACTAAATATTAATGACTTGAGAAAAATTTGTCAGCAATCAGGCAAAGATTTTTAAAAGTCCCTTAGATTCCGATTTTTGCAGGACATTCGGAAACTTTTGAAAAGCTGTAGCCTTTTTCCAAAAGCAGCGGATAAAGTTCCGAAAGAAGCCCCGAAAGAACTTCGCTTGACCAAATATGCCCTATCATTATTGCGCAGCCCGTTCTGTTCGCATATTCAAGTCCCTTTTTGATTTCCGCAATCATGTCGTCCCTTTTTCCGGAATTGTCCAAAAAAACGTTCCGCTGATAGTAGGAATAGCCCATCTCTTTTGCGACATACGGAACTTTTGTTTCGACGCTTGTCCTTGAATCCAGAAAATAAAGCCCTTCTTCCGAAAGAAATTTCATCACGTAACTCATTTTTTGAGCATCCGCAGTTATAAGCGAGCCTTCATGATTGTTCACGCCTGCAACGGGGCCTATCTCGAATATATTGCTGAACAAAACGGAACGAATCTCGCTTTCGCCCATATTGGGAGTTATCGCGCCGGGACCGGGATTTACTCGAAGATTCATCGCCTGCATAGGCTGGTGCAGCATAACTTCGTTTCCGCTTTGACGGATGAGGTCAGCCGCCGCCTTTGAATGTGCAAGCCCGGGAAGAACAGCCACCGTAAAAGGAAAAGGAAGACGCAAAAATTTTTCAAGCTGATTAATATTCTGCCCCGCATCGTCAAAAAGAAAAACCAGAACCGCATTGCCTTTTGCGTGCGGAAGTGCGGAAAACTCATTTTTTTCGCGGCCATTTTTTTTCTTGGACGAAATTTCGTTTTTTGAAGGCGGATTTTCAGCGGAAGGACGGTTCATCACCGCGGAACTCGGATTTTTTGCACCCGCATTTTTATTTTCCGAAGGCAGCCGGCTTGTTTCCTTTGAAGAACGGTTTTTATTTTCCGTATTTTTGTTTTCCGAAGGCGCAGGAATATTTTTTTTCGCAGCCGGAACGGAAGGCCGCGCAGAAATATTTTCCGCAGAAGAGTTTTTTCGTTTTGAGTTCTGCTCTTCCGCAAAATCCGGCCTTTCCTTGGATTTTCCAGAAGAAATTGACGGACGATTCGGTTTTTCTTCGTCTTTTTTACGCTCCGAAGCGGAACTGCTTTTTTCTCTTTTTTCTAAAGAAGCTTTTTCGTTCAGTTTTTCGGACAATTGGATTCGGCTTTCATCAAAATCGCCGTTCCCGTTTTTGCCTTTTTTAAAATCCAAGCCCGTAAAAAGCACAAAAAAAATGGCGCAAACAAGGGCAACGCAGCCAAAAAAAAGAACGGTATTTTCTCTCCCGAAAAACGAATTTTTTGAAGTCCGCCTTCTCTGAACCTTTCGTTTTCCGGAAACTTTTCTTTTAGCCGACCCGTTTTTGCTTCGGGAAACAGAAGCCCTTTTCCGCCTTTCCATTCCGACAGTTTAGCGACGAACCGTTCCTATGTCCACTCGGAAGATTTTTTGATATAATCGGCTAAAATTAATTTTCAAGGAAAATATTATGTATGTTGTCTGCTTGGATTTAGAAGGCGTTCTTGTGCCGGAAATATGGATTTCGTTCGCAGAGGAAACCGGGATTCCGGAACTGAAACGCACTACCCGCGACGAGCCCGATTACGGAAAACTCATGGACTTCAGGCTGAATATCCTTAAAGAACACGGACTCGGATTAAAAGAAATTCAGGAAACAATTGCAAAAATCGAACCTCTTCCGGGCGCAAAAGAATTCCTTGACGAACTGAGAAGCATTACTCAAGTCGTAATCATAAGCGATACATTCGAGCAGTTCGCCTCGCCCTTAATGAAAAAACTCGGACTTCCAACAATATTTTGCAATACGCTTGAAGTGGGTAATGGCGGCGAAATCACCGGATTCAAAATGAGGTGCCCAAAATCCAAACTCACGACCGTAAAAGCTCTTCAGTCATGCGGATTTCAGACAATAGCTTCCGGAGATTCGTTCAACGACCTGGAAATGATAAAAGCTTCAAAAGAAGGATTTTTGTTCCGCACAACTGAAAAAATAAAGAACGACTATCCTGAGTACCCCGCATTCACGGAATACCCGGAACTGCTTTCCGCAATCAAAAAGGCGATTAGCCTTTAAAAATTGCGAAAATTTCTGCAAAGCGAAAAACTTTTTAGCGGCTGCCTCTGCCTTTTCCAAAAAGGCGCAGAAGAGCTAGGAATATATTTATAAAATCAAGATATAGCTCCAACGCTCCGATTATGCTTGCTTTTTGGAAAACATCCTCGTCCTGACTTTCAGCCATCGAAGACGCCCGCATAAGTTTTTGGGCATCGTATGCTGTAAGCCCCGTAAAAACAAGGACGGTAGCAACGGAAAGAAGCCAATCCAGCTTTGACGATTTAAGCAAAAAGTTAACAAGCGAAGCTATTATAATTCCGAATAACGCCATTCCAAGATAACGTCCGGCGGAAGTCAGATTTGAACTTGTAAACGAACCGTAAAACGCCATCACCGCAAAAAGCGCGGCGGAAATCATAAAAATCAGGACAATCGAATCAATATGGTAAATCCTGAATATCGCGGACAATGTTGCGCCGTTCAGCACCGAATATACAAGAAACGCCGCAGTCGCCGCCGTTGCACTCAGTTTTCTGATAGAAGCGGAAAGCCTGTAGACCAAAAATACTTCCGCAAGGCACAAAATCATAAATCCTATGCCCCTATTCCCAAAAATGATTCCCGTCAGTTGGTCGTTCATCGAAACAGCTAACGCCGTTACCCCGCTGATAGCCAACGCTGCCGTCATCCAAAGGTAAACCTTCGAAAGAAAACGATTCCTTACTCTGACTTCAAGAATCTCTTTTGTTTCCTCATTTTTCCCGAACATAAAAATCTCCTAAAATTAATTTTTATCTTTTTTGAATATATTTTTTTTCGCAAACAGTTCCGTCAACGACGGCATCTGCTTGTGCGCAATCTTAAAAAGTTGCCTAACCGTTTCTTCGACATTTTTCCGAATTTCGGTATCCGTATTTTTCCATGCTTTCCAAATCGTAAGGTAGTTTTTGAAAAGGTTGCTTTCTATATCGGAATTGGTTTTTGCGTCCGTGCTTTGAAGGATTTTATACAAAGTTTCGATGAACTGAACCTGCTGTTCCCTTGTCAAACTCAAAATCCATTTGTTCAGCGTATCGGTAAAAAAAATCGACGCATCGTCAAAATTTTCCCTCAAGACAAAACGGTTTCCCGTAACGTGCCAGCTCAAAGGGTCATGCTGAAGGATTCCCGTCTGGTCGCTGTCAACGACGGAATATTTTCCGGCATGGCTAAAAAGCATTCCTACAATTGAAAAATGCGGATAATACGAAATCAGTTTGGGAATAACTTCGTAAAATTCATTAGACTGAATCTTTTTTTCAGGGAAACCCGGTCCGTCCATGTTGTAGACATTTTTTATCCGCCGTTTTATTTCATTTTTGCACATGGCTGCCGCAAAAACGGAAAGATTTCCGCCTTTTGAATGCCCCACAAGAAAAATATCGCCCTTTAAATTCTTTGCGACATTTTCAACATACAAAACTGAATCTTTTTGCGCAGGAACTTCGTCCATTATTGCAAGATTAAAATCCTCTTTAAAACCCACAATCGTGTCGTCCGTGCCCCGAAAAACAACGCAATTTTTTTTAGGTGCAAATACGTATGTCAAGGCGGCAAACTGCTCTTCCTTTTCAAGATCCGTTATGTTCACAAGGGCGGTTACTTTTACGTCCTTGTAGCGTTCCGTCCGGGCGGCTGCAAAAAGAACATCGATTGTTCCTTTATTTATAAGAACTCCCACATCGGAACGCTTTTTAAAATCGGGCGAGTTTTTAAACCGTTCCGCCAACTCCGAAAGGGAAAGCCCCGCCTTGAAATTTCCGTTTTCAAGAATTCCGTCAAAATTGAGATATGTAATTTGACAAAAGACAAGCACATCCACCTCGTTCAAAGGAGAAGCGGAAATCGGCAAATCTCCGCGCCAAGCTATATAATCAAGCATATTGCTCATGATTAAAAGTATAATATGAAAAATATAAAAATTCAAAACGATGAAAAATCGGTGCCTGCGGAAAATCTTTCCGCCGAACTAAAATCCGCTCTAAAAATTCCGAAAAGAAAGCCCGCCCATCGGATTAAAAAACGCTTCTAAAAGTCGGTTAATTTTTGGCTTTCTTTATAAAACTGATTTTGCAATTTGCGGATTACGCCGCCGTTTTTCCGCAAACGAATTTTTCACGTATAAAACGCCGGCTTTTCCGCAGAAAAATTCAAAATCAGTTGAAAGCTTCTTCAAGAACTTCCGCAACATTTGTTACCGGAACAAATTTAATTCCTTCCTTTACGTGTTCAGGGATATCGTCAAGGTCGCGCTTATTTGCCGCAGGAATTATTATCGTCTTTATTCGATTTCGTTTTGCCGCAACAGTTTTTTCACGAAGTCCGCCTATCGGAAGCACTTTTCCGGTAAGCGAAAGTTCCCCCGTCATCGCAAGGTGCGGTTTTATCCGCTTTCCTGAAAAAAGCGACACAAATGCAACAGCCATTGTAATTCCCGCGCTGGGACCGTCTTTTGGAGTAGCGCCTTCAGGAATATGAAGATGCACTACGTTCTTTTCAAACCAGTCGGATTTCTTTATTTTCTTTTCGATTGAATGTTTTCTTGCCCAACTGAACGCAATTTGGCTGGACTCTTTCATCACATCCCCCATACGTCCTGTAAGTACAAGTCCGCCTTTTCCTGCAAAACTTGTGGATTCAAGCATGAGGGTGTCTCCGCCCATGCTCGTCCAAGCAAGACCTATGGCTGTTCCGGGAACGGAGGCAGTTTTTATCTCGCTTTCGTCAAACACAGGCTTTCCAAGATACTTTTCCAAATCAGGCGCATCTATTTCAATCTTTTTTTCAGAATCCATGAAATCAAGAACATTCACAGCTTTTATGTCATCGGCGGAAGCGCCTTCGCTTTTCATCTTGTCCCTTACCTCACCTGCCTTCAGTTCAGCGTCGGTAAGAAGTTCCGTGACGATTTTTCTGTTTACCTTGTCAAAGCATTTTTCAAGATTTCTTACGCCCGCTTCCCTTGCGTATTCCTGAACGATTCTGACCAAAGCCTTTTTCGTATACCTTACCTGACCTTTTTTAAGTCCATTTTTCTTGGAATTTTTGGGGATAAGATATTTTTTTGCAATCTCAAGTTTTTCCTGATCAATGTAACCTGAAAGCTGGATTATCTCCGCCCTGTCAAGAAGAGGCTCGGGAACAGAATCCAAGGAATTTGCAGTCAAAATGAAAAATACATTAGACACATCGAACGGAAGGTCAAGGTAGTCGTCCCTGAAACTTACGTTTTGTTCCGGGTCAAGAACTTCAAGCAATGCGCTTGCCGGATCTCCCTGTGGACCTACAGACATTTTGTCGATTTCGTCAATCATGAACACGGGAGACTTTGTGTGAGTTATGCGTATTCCCTGAATTATTTTTCCGCACATCGAGCCGATATACGTCCTTCGATGTCCTTTAATCTCGGCTTCGTCACGCATTCCGCCAACAGAAAATCTGTAGAAAGGCTTGTTCATCGCAGCGGCAATCGATTTTCCTACGCTTGTTTTTCCTACACCCGGCGGTCCGACCAAAAGAACTATCGAACCTTTGGAATCACGCTTTAGTTTTCTTACGGCAAGATACTCAAGGATACGCTTTTTCACGTCGTCAAGTCCGTAATGGTCGTTCTCAAGGATTTTTTTTGAGCCGGATAAATCGTAGTCTTCCTTGATTTCCTCATTCCACGGAAGAGCGCACACAAGTTCAAGAAAATTCCGGCTTACCATGTATTCGGGAGAATTAGGCTCGGTCATCTGAAATTTTTCTAATTCGCTTTCTACAGTTTCCTTAATTTCTCCCTGAAAATTGAACGAAGCAATTTTTTTCTTAAATCTGTGAAGATCCGTAGCGTTTCCTTCGGAATCGGTTCCAAGTTCCTCCTGGATGGATTTCATCTCTTCCCTAAGAAAATATTCTCTTTGATTTTTTTCAACCCGCTCGTTCAATTCATTCTGAATCTTTTTTTGAACCCTAAGAAGTTCCTGCTCCTTCTTTATGTAGACAAGCACCTGTTCCATCCGCTGGCGGACATTCAGAATCTCAAGGACTTTCTGCTGGTCGTCCCTGTCCACGTTAAGAATGGAGGCGATAAAGTCGGCGATTTTCCCCGGATGGTCAATGTTCACCATGTTCAGGCGCATCTCCTCGGAAAAAAGAGGGTTGTTCTCGCTGACTTCCTTCATCTCGCTTATAAGGGCGCGGGTAAGAGCCTTGACCTCAAAAGTATCGTCTTCTTCGTCATCAAGATATTCAACCGCAACGCAGATAGGAACTGTGGAATGGATTGCCTTTCGAATCTTGAAACGCTTTATCGTAGAGATGAATACGTTTACGCCGCCGTCGGGAAGATTGATTTTCTTTATGATTCTTGCAACGGTTCCAATCTGGCACAAATCTTTTATGTCAGGATTTTCAGCCTCGTTTTTAAGCATAAGAATGCCTATATATCCGTCGATTCCGTACGCCTGCTCCACAACTTTAATGTCGTCCGGGCTCGAAATCATAAGCGGAGTAAAAATTCCGGGGAAAATCGGCCGTCCCTGAAGCGGAACTATCGAAAGTTTATTTGGAAGCATTTGATCGGCGGGAATAATCTCGCTTGCATTCGCTTTTTTTTCAGCGGAAAGCTTTTCTTTTGATTTCCGCTCTTTGCCCTTATTAAGAGATTTTTTGTCGTCCGATTCAGAAACGACTTTTTCAACAAAATCCGAATCGTTCACATTGCCGTCGTTTTCAACGTTGTCGTTATCAACCATATGGTAAATATAACGATGTAAAATGAATAAGTCAAAAATGTAGAGGTGTTATTTTTAGCGGCGAGGATAGTACGGCGGGCGGATGTTTTTACGCGGGCATAATTTAGTAATCAGTCCACCCCACCACACGCACCGAATCAGAGAAAATGTCCGATTCGGGCAAGATTAAACGTTCAGCAATTTCTTTTCGGAGCCACAGAGGTTGCATTACTTCAATGCATTCGCCATTCCACAGAAGTTCTTGCAGGAAGTCGAAAGTAGGGCGAACATCCATTGTAAAAATGCTATAATCAGGGTGACATTCTTTTTCCATCTGACTCTCATGTATAGGGAGATCGCGTAAATAATTAGCTTGAGTAGCCGACACTTTCAGAACGACATGTTCTATATTAACATCGGCATTGGCTATTACCCCGATGCATCCATCGAAGAATGTATGTGGATTGAAGGCTTCTTGCGCATAGTTAAATGACTGCGAAGACAGTCGAAAATCCGTAATTCGATCGAGGCAAAAGATTGTAATCATGTGGTTGAACTTATTCTTTCCGACCAAATACCAACGCTGTCGGAATAGTTTCAGACACAGAGGCATAACGAAATGTTGGCGCTCACTATCTTGCCAATAATTATAATAGGTGATATGAATGAGTCTATTTTGTTTCATCGCATCCATAATGGCTTCTAAATAATCCGCAGCCGATGGAACCTCTTCTAAAAGAATTCTATCTTTGATGGATTTACAGCCGATAAGCGTGTTGCTTACGGTATAGGTTTTAAGCAGCCAATCCTCAATGCTTCCATTGTGAAGGTCGTTTGCATTGCTGATGTAGTAACGATAGGTACCTCCTTTCTCACATTCAATATTGAGCCCGAAAGTATCAAGAATATTCACGCGCCATTTATGGAACGTACGTTTTAACAACTCTTGCCCAGCGCTAAGGTCTTCGTTCTCCATCCACTTTTCATTCAAATCTTCAAACGAAATTCTTTTCGCTTTGTAGATGGTTTGGACAATCCAGGCCAATTTGTTGGTTTGATTTAATGCCATATAGACAGTGTTTTAAGTTTTTTGTCGGCAAAGTTAGGGAAAAGGTGAGAATAATACGGGCATAGTATCATTTTATTTCGAAAAATAGAGGGGAAATAAAAAAGCATTTACCCCAAAGCTCTATAAGAGATTTGGGGTAAATGGTGCAAGTTT
>CALHVG010000063.1 GCA_938039145.1 uncultured Treponema sp. | reverse complement strand
AGATGATGATGTATTATATTTGTTAGATGATAAAGTAGCTAAACGATCCTTTGATAATTCAAGTTCATTTTTGCAGTTTATAAAACCATCATCTCTATATGGATTTAATACAATTGGCGTTGTGTATCCATCATTTTTATGAAAAATACTATTAATCCAATAACGTCTTGTTTTAGAATCTATTGTTTCTCGTGATTTAAAATCATATTCTTTTGTTTTTCCTGAATAATTTGAATAAATAAAAGATTGCATTGAATAATTTGTAACGATTGTATAAAAAAACGATTCAACCAATTGTATAATATCATTATCATTCTTTGAATCTATCTCCGGATTTGCATTTAACGAAAAATCTTTAATAATTTCTGAATCTTTTTTTAATTGAACAGTTTCATTTTTACAAATTAATACATACTCGCCATCATGCTTGTTAGAATTAGAGATTGAGAAGTAAATATTCATATATAAATTAAGAATATAGTACAATTTTTCTGCCCCAGGTCGATTTTTTCCTCGTTCAAACATATATGCAAAATTGTTAATAGCACCATACATTAAATCCATTAATGTACTTTTCCCAGAACCATTTTTTCCAACAATAAGTTGAATATTTATATTTTTATCGAAAAATAAATCTGAATCCAAATTAGTTTCATTTTTTTTTAATTCTTCTGTTTCTAAATGTTGATAATAATCATTTAGAAAAAATCTTTTTGATTTTCCTAAGTCTTTTTCTGTATATAAATTCTTATATAAATGACTTGATTCTTCTAAAATGTTTTCTTCATCTGGAAATGAAATTTCAATACAATTTATACTAAACCCCATTTTTTCTCCTAATGTTTTACTAATTATCTTTTCTTCACTGGACTTTGGCGAGAGAAATCCGTCTAACATTCGCTTAACCTGCATTGCCTCAAAGGCAATGTCAGGTTGAAGCGGATATTAGGTGATTTTCTTATGAGGGCCGATAAACTTATCACCATTAAAATGAATCATATGTGTCGGATTATCTGCAATCCATGCTTCTGTTTCCCATGCAATTTCTTGTGCATAGTGTATAAATGTTTTCTTATCTGGAAATGCTGAAATATACACTTTATCTGCAAACACATTTTGAAACAGATTTTCAAGTTCAATGTATCGCTTGCTGTCAACCGGTCCGTGAGATGTTACAGATTCAACAAGTACCAACCACCTTTTATCTTCAACATATAAGATTACATCCGGCATTTTTCCATGGTGTTGCACATTAAACAAAAGATTTCCTGCAAGTTCTTGGTCGTAATATCCCCACTTTTCTCCTGTATCACCAACATAAATAAGCGTACTGTTCGGCAAAAATCGAGGAGCCATCTGCTCAATTATATCCCGTATTAATTCGCTATGTTTGCCGGGAGAAATTTGAATGCTGTGATTTTCTTTGATTTTTACGGAAACCATATTCATTTCCCGCTCATGTGCATATTGAGCGGCAAGGGTGGATTGCTTTTTTATAAAATCCGCAAGCAATGAATCATACAGATGTGTTTTATATGCTTTAATAACTTTGAGGGCTGCGGGAGAAATTTGATAAACGGCATTCGGACTGTTCACAGGGCGATCAGGTTTATCCGGGTTATACAGTACAATTCCTGCCTGCACCATTTGATGTGTACTAAATCTTCGAAAGGTTTCACGAGTGTTCGGTGCATATTCTTTGTTGTAGTAATCTTTCGCAAAAGTCATCATAGGTGTAATTCCGACAAGCGGACTTTCCGCATTTTTCCATTCTTTTTCGGGAGTAACATTTAAAAGCGAAAGCAAGCAATACGCAGTTCGCTCATTTTGTTGGGCGGAAGGCATTCCAAATTTTTTAAGAATATCTATTGCTTCTTCAAGTTTCAGTTTTATTCGCTCTTCGATTTTCATTTTATTACAACCTGTGAAAGTTTGTCAAAAAGGTTTTGATTCCATTCCTTATGAGTTCTTAAATCTTTTCCCAGTTTTTCTAAGTCCGCACCATTTGGATACGGAAGATTCCGTAAATCTGTTGCATTAACTTGGGTATGACCGCTAAATAGACGGAATTTCTCATCAATGTAGGTTGAATTAAGCCAGCAAACTAAACCGTAAGCGACATTTTCTGAAAGAGATGTTTTATCTATATGGAAAACATTCAAATGATTTTCAAAAGTAATATTGTTTTTTATAAAATCATTAGGAGTTATAATCGAGGCAACGACTCGTTTTTTTTCTTCCTTTGTAGAAAAACGTTTTACAAGAATATAAAACCCTTTCGGAAAGAGTTGTTTTTCCACATCTTTTAATTCCAAAATTGCATTCGGTTTTTTTGATTTCTGCGGCCATACAAGACGATGATTTTTCAAATGAACTGAATACACAAGCGGACAGGAATTTTCCGTGTAATCTTTAAGTAAAAGATTTTTCATTCTAAAATCAACAATAGGGCCTGTTGAAACGTTTATTCCTAGGTCTTTGATAGTCGAGTACTCTGTTAGATTTTTACTTCCAAGGTGCTGCTTTATAGGAATATGAAAATATTTCTCATCGTCATTTTTATGTAAGATTTGAGAAAAAGGAACTTCTAATTCGGATAAACCTATAAAAGAATCATCGTTGCAATACGAAATTTTTACATTTCCTTGTTCGGCATTTTTTTGTAACATAATGATTATGTTTTCTTGCAAAACTGATTCATCTTTAAATGCTGTATCACGGGATTCAAAAAGATGGATATATTTAATGGCACAATTTTTTAAAATAAATTCTCTGAAATTTTTGTAATAAACTCCATTACAAAAACTTCTCGGAACTATCGCAACGATATAGCCGTTATCTTCTGTAAGTGAAACAGCAGCACCTATAAAAGCAGAATATAAATTTACTGTTTCAAGACCAAATGCACGGGCAGACAGCCGTTCTTTTGAATTTATCTGAATTTTTTTATATGGAGGATTCATTATTACATGGGTATACGTTTCATTAATTTTCCATGTATATTCAAATGAGGTTTTTTCTAAAAAATCTTCCGAAAATATCGTGTAATCTGATTTTCTTAAAGCTAAGCTTGTCGAAGCAATATTTTTATTTAGAATGCTATAAACATTTTTATCAATATCATAAGCAGAAATGTGAATACCGGGAGTATTCCAATTTTCCTTTACAATTCGTTCTATAAAAGAACACGCGAGAGTCCCTATACCTGCACCAGGGTCCAGCAATTTGATTTTTTTATCAGTAACAGGAAATAAAGATGACATAAAATGTGCTATTTTATACGGAGTAAAATACTGCCCAAATTCTTCCTTATGACTTAAAGACGTTTTAACAGTGTGAACTTTTCGCTCTTTTTCAAGTATTTCTGCAACTGCTACCATACTGAATACTATACTACATTTTTTGTTTTCAGACTATTACCCATGAAAGAAGCTGCCCGAAGGGCAGTCCACCTAACATCCGCTTAACCTGCATTGCCGCAAAGGCAATGTCAGGTTGAAGCGGGTGTTAGGTTTCCCATATCCATATAATGTAATCTTATACCTTAAACTTCCCTACCTCTGCACTTAAATTATTAATGCTCCCTTTATTCCGTTGTGTAATCTCATTTACTTCTTGTACAGCATTGCTTATCTGTACCGCACCGCTTGCCATTTCATTCATACTGTCGGTAATGATGCGTGTTAAATTATCGAGATTTTGCATTTCATCGGCAACTTGTTCACCGCCGCGGAGCATTTCAGCAGAACCCGCTTGTACTTCTTGCGTTACGGAATTAATCGCTTTAATCGCAGATAAAACTTCGCGGCTGCCGGTTTCCTGCTCTTTCATTGCTGTCATAAGGTTAGCACTCATTGTTTTTACCTGTTCCGAAAGCGTAAAAATTGCGTTGAATTTTTCTTCGACCGTTTTAGAGGATTTTGCCAAAGTTTCAATTTCCGTCCCGAGTATTTTCAGCGTTACAGTAATATTTTTTCCTTGAGTTGACGATTCTTCCGCCAATTTTCTGATTTCGTCAGCAACAACGGCAAATCCTTTTCCCGCATCTCCTGCATGAGCCGCTTCGATTGCAGCATTCATCGCCAAAAGGTTTGTCTGGCTTGCTATATTTTGAATAATATTACTCGCTTCAATCAGACCGCCTGACTCTTCTGCAATCTTCTGTGTTACACTATTTGAAGTTACAACGGCATCTTTTCCGTCACCGGTTGCTTGTGCAAGTTCTTTAATGGAATCATCGGTTTTATCAATGGTCTGCGTAATGGAAGAGATATTTGCAACCATTTCTTCAATTGAAGATGAAGAGCGAGCAACCGATGCCGCTTGCGTTTCAATACTGCCGTTCAACTGTTTTATTGTGCGGATAATTTCTTCCATCGTGGCAGCTGTTTCGGTAACGCCTGCTGCTTGGGTCATGGTCTGCTGTTTTACCCCGTTGATGTTCTCACTGATTTGATGAATGGAACTTGCCGTTTCTTCTGCATTGGTTGAAAGAATTGTCCCGACTTCGTTCATCGTATTTGTATTATTTTTAATACTGGAAAGGAGAGCAACAGTATTTTTATGGAAAATATTTAACTGCATTGCAAGAATACCGAATACATCCCGACGTTTTATTTCTAATTTATCAACAATAAAATTTCCTACTGCAAGCGTATCGGTAAAATTCATCACTTCGTTTATGCTATTATTTACACCCTTATACAGTGTATAATTTATAAAAAGAGCAACGGAAAGCGTCAGTATAGCGATTGGAATAATCATTTTCAAAGTCTGTATAAGAGTTAAGCCGTTATAAAGCATTCCGATAAACGGATCAATGCACAAAAAAATTAGAGCTCCAAAAAGGAAAAAACTTACCATCATATTGCTAAGAATATAGGACATGGTAATATGCTTTTTTTCAAAGGGTAAAAATTTCAAATAGGCTTCAAGCTTATGTGTCCACAATATGTAGAAAAAAAGCGAAGCAAAATTCAAACAGCCGACAGCACCCAAAACACAGGCAATGATTTTTTCGATAGAATGTATGCCGAGCCACAATAGCGTAGCAATTGGAGTCGCCAAAGTAAGAATAATAGGAGCAAGCAAACTCAGTTTAGAATAAAGAGCTAATACTTTGTTTGCTTTATCTACACCGCCGACATCCGTTTTATATGTTTTCAACACATTCATGAACATTCTATATAGCACAGTCGGTATTGTTATATTTAGAATAAGGGCGATAAGCGTAGGAAATGCCGTTAAGAATTTTACAAGTTCTTCTACCGGAATTATCTTTGTGTACCACGCATACAAAAAAACAAATCCAAATAATCCGTTAAAGATTAAAAAATTAAGTATAAATACGGATTTCGGGGGAGGATATTCTATATATTTTTCATTCATTTTATTAAGCTCCTTTTTATTTGAAAATACGGAAATTATTTTTTTATTTTACTTACCGTGTCGTAGTCATCAGCCTAACACTCAGTTAAGCTGCAAAAACGATAGTTTCTGTCAGTTTAACTAAATATTACACCTTAAACTTTCCTACTTCGCTCGATAAGTTTTCTGTCGCTTGCTTGTTCTTTTTAGTTATCTGATTCACTTCCTGCACAGCGTTGTTTATCTGAATTGCTCCGGCTGACATTTCGTTCATGCTAGCGGTGATGACTCGGGTCATATCATCTAACTTATGCATTTCTTCAGCGACCTGTTCGCCGCCCTTGAGCATCTCCGCTGAACCGGCTTGAACTTCCACCGTTACCGCATTGATATTCTTAATTGTTGCAAGTACGTCCCGACTACCGTTCCCCTGTTCTTTCATTGCTTCCATAAGATTTGCACTCATCTTTTTTACCTGTTCTGAAAGAGAAAAGATTGCATTAAACTTTTCTTCGACCGTTTTCGACGATTGTACAAGACTCTCAATTTCACCTGACAGCATTTTTAAGGTTGCCGTTATTGTCTTTCCCTGTGCACTCGATTCTTCGGCGAGCTTACGAATCTCGTCTGCAACAACAGCAAACCCTTTTCCGGTTTCTCCTGCATGAGCCGCTTCGATTGCGGCATTCATCGCAAGTAAGTTCGTCTGGCTTGCGATGTGCTGAATCACACTTGACGCATCCATAAGACTGCCAGATTCTTCTGCTATCTTCTGTGTTACACTGTTTGAGTTGACAAGAGTGTCTTTACCATCGGCTGTTGCCGTTGCAAGGGACTGTATCGCCTCATCGGTTTTATCGAGTGTTTGCGTAATCGAGGCAATATTTACAACCATTTGTTCAATTGAAGTTGAAGAGTAAGCGACGCTTGCCGCCTGTGTTTCTATGCTGTTGTTCAATTGTTTTATCGTGCGGATAATCTCTTCCATGGTGGCAGCGGTTTCGGTAACACTTGAGGCCTGCGTCAATGCCTGCTGCTTAACGCCGTCAATGTTGGCACTTATTTGGTTGAGCGAGCTTGCCGTCTCAGTCATGTTGCTTGCAAGTTCATCACTGACATCGTTTATCGCCTGAGAACTAAGTTCTACGGCTTTTACCGATGAAGCGATTTTTTCTATCGTTTGATTAAAGTAAAAAGCAATACGGGACACTTCGTTGTTTCCGCTTTCATCCAGTTTTTTTGTCAAATCCCCGTTTCCGATTGCCGGCAGCACTTCTACCATTTTCATTAAAGGACCAGTAAAACGTGAACCAAAAACAAAAGCTCCTGCAAATGTGATGCAGAATGCAATAAGCACAACAACGGCAAACTCTAAAAACAAAACTTTTATATAAGTATTCAAATCAGTTGTCGGAATAAAAACGGCAAGTCCGAAATCAATCAAGTCCGTCATAATTTTTGCAGTTTTAACTTTATATTTTACTCCGTCGATAACTGTCTCAAAATTAAGAGCTTGGTCGTAGGTATACGTTTTAAGAGCTTCTATTTCAAGTTCACTAACTTCTCTAAAAACGTTTTGTTCGTTAAAATTATCGATAAGGACTTTTCCTTTTTTGTCGATTAAAATCAGCTTTGCTTGGTTTTCTTCAGCCTGCGATGCAGGAAACAAATCTTTTAGACGACTTATATCCACTCCAAAAGTCAAAACGCCTTTAAATCTTCCTTTTATATCGTTAAGACCTTCTACAAGTGTGATTGCAATTCCCCCGCTTGAAGTTTGGTATACTTCCATCGACTGAACGGTATTTGGAGCGGATTTTCCCAGCTTATACCACGAGCGTGAACGTGCATCGTAGCCGTTTTTTCTGGCTACCGTCGGATACTGCAAAAAACCGCCGTTGTGTTCAATGCCCACGCTGGCGTAACCCATTATGGAAGAGTTGTTTACAACACTTCGCATATAGTTAAAAACTTCATCTTCGTATGTGCCCGGTGTTACAAGCATTTCGTTTATACCGCTTGGAGCTTTTGCATTGACATAGCTTGTAATTTCCGCTTCGGGAGAAACCATGCACGGCAATGCCCCAAAAGAACTTACCGTGTCTTTTATGTTGTCAAATTCCAATGACAAAATCTTTTGTACGTTCGAAATTGCGTCGTTTTGTGTTTGTTCAAACTCTCTC
This sequence comes from uncultured Treponema sp., assembly GCA_938039145.1. Lineage (GTDB taxonomy): Bacteria > Spirochaetota > Spirochaetia > Treponematales > Treponemataceae > Treponema_D. Next base: position 21,785 of record CALHVG010000063.1, on the reverse strand, counting down.
GTAAAATTTTGCGCTGCTTTTACATAAAGCAGTATCGAAATAAGTGAAAAAGTAAAGACGGATAGACTTGAAAACAACAAAAAGATTTTTGTTTTTATGCTCATATAACGCTTGTCCGATTTTACTTCAGACATAAGATTCTCCTCCATGTACGGGGGCATTCATGATAATTTACCGATGGATGCCAATATCTCCTTTTCGGTTATTTTATTATATAAGTATTTTGCTTTTATCTTCAAGTCATCTTTATAAATGCTTTTTATGTCCGCCGTAGTACCGATACTATTTCAGCCATAGAAAAAAAAATAAAAAACCCTACGAAAAGACGGGAAAATACTGGAATTGCACTTGCACAATATGCAATAAAAAGGCGGGAAGTTTTCGGCGGTTTTGCTGATTTTCCCGTCTTTTTTTAATCCGATTAAATCATATCAATGAAAATAAAACGCTATACTTTTGCTCGAACTGCGCAACTGAAAAAGGGATAACATGGAAATAGTGAAATTCATTTTTGCGTGTTTCGGAAGTTTTATAACGACGGTGAGCGTTTTGGGCGGATTGTGGGTAAAACATTAAAAACTACCTGAAGACCAGATTTCGACGGCGGAATCCGGGGCAAGGGAACGGATAAAGACGATAGAATCTAAAGCGAGGGAAGAAATCAAAGAGGTGCGGAAAGGTGCAATAATAAAAACCGAAAAACGGCGGGCAGCATAGCAAGGTATTCAAACGATAAGATGAATTTCCCGCCTGCACGAGTTTTTGCTTTCGCAAAACTCGCAATGAATGGAGTTTGCGCTTGAGATGGAAAACTCCCTTAAAAACACGCAACGAGTTTTGCATGCAAAACTCGGGCGGACTGCAAGACTCGTATACGGTTTCAAGTCCCATTTATGCAGTCCGCACCATTACCGTTCGGTGCTTTCCACGCGGAAGCACGCCGTTGAAGGCTTGGAGCTGTATGTGCAGGCAGGAAGCGACGATAAATCCGCGCTTGCAATCGCCGATGCAGTCAATGAAGACATAATCAATCACGCCGACTGTATGGATTTGATAAAAAATGCGCTCGACGCACTCGGCAAAGGCTTTTCGGTAAATGAAATCATCTGGGACACGTCCGCAAAGCCGCTGGAAATCCAAAACGTTCATTTAGCGCGACCCTTGCTGGTTTGCATACGACAAAAAGACGGGCGTTCTTTCCCTGCGCAACGCTTAACCTGCATTGCCGCAAAGGAATGTCAGGTTGAAGCGGGTGTTAGATGCCGACGTTTCTTTGATTTATAATAATATCAACAACTTCGTCTTCACTGTATAATTTTACATTTAAATCTAAGATATCAAAAAGTCTTTGTAAAACCAGTGAAAGACTCTGATTATTTTGTAGTGCATATGAAATATCATTAAAGGCTATTGTTAAATCTTTTTCTTTTTTATTTAAATAGGTTGTCAACGCATTATTTATACGTTCTCTGTAATACAATTCTTCTTCAATAAGAGTTTTACAATATTCTTCGATTTGTTTTCTTTGCTCATCAGATAAACGGTTTAATTCCATCGTTTGTACAAGTTGTCCATATGTTATGTTAGACATAATTGAACCAAGTACAGAGCCTACGAATGTACCTATTGCTGTACCAATTCCTGGAAGAATTAATGTACCTGCAATAGCTCCAATATTTGATCCCACGACAGAACTTCCTAAAGAAGCACCTTCTTTGCCAATATTTTTTATATATTTTTCTACAGATATTTTTCCTTTTACCAAATCGATTGTATTCTTTGCCAAAATTTTACTAGAATTCACAATAACCATTGGTCCAGAACCTTTTCCGAGATTTTTTATAATTTGTGCGGAAGATTGTTTTAATGCACCTCCCAATGCACTTGCACCAGCAGCCGTTAAATAACTTTCACCCGCAGTTTTTGCTGTTTCTACCGTAATATCTTTTATAGCTTCGTTTGCAGTTTTTTCACCGTTTGCAACAGCTTTTAAGTTCAATACAGAACTGATTCCTCCTTGAATTGCCGAACTTGTTCCTTCCAGCAGCCTGTAATCCTGCCTTATTTGCTGTTTTTGCAATTTCTTTTGCGGTATAAATGTTTTTATGTTTATCAGCAAAAACGATATTTTTTGTGTCTGCCGTTCCTTTTTTTATTTTTTTCTTTAATTTTTTTAATTCTTCTACACCTTTTTCATTGCCTTCATTTTTAGCTTTCTCGATATAATTATCTATTTCTTGACGTGTTGCATCATATCTATCTTTTGGAACCGTTATTGTATCATAGCGATTGATGTTGCCTTCTTTTCCATTCATAACATCTCGAACAGCACTTTTTGTTGTTTGTTTGCCGTATGCCTTTAATTGTTCTCCAGAACCTGAAACTACGCTTCCATCTTTGTTCAAAGAAACTAAATCAGAATTTGTGTCATTTACACTAAAATTTTGATTGCCGTTTTCGGCCAAGGTGTCGGTTAATTCGACAACTTTTGTTCCTCCTTTTATATGACTCTCTGCATTTCTCTTTGCTTTTTCCACTCGTTCAAAAACAAAACCGCCATGTCCTTTGTTTCCACCACGATTAGGATTTAGATTCTTTAAGTCTGAATGCATTTGAAGAAAATCAGCATTAGATTCAGCATATTTCTCTAGTTCCTTACTAATGGCAACTTCGATTTCTTTTTCAAAACCTTTTTTTTGTTTCTGTTCGTCTGACATATAATTTCCTTATATTAGGCTTTTAGTAATTTTTTATATGTGTCAGCTTTTTTGTTTGCTGATTCAATAAATTCAATTGAACTACTTATAAATGCACCATTATCATCCATAAGAGGCTTTTCTATTAAACCGCTTAAAAGAACAGCACAGTTTATAGAATCTGTAATGACTCGTAATTCTTCAGGTTCAAAGATATTTTTACGGAAAAATTTCTTTATTGGGTCACGAATGAATTTTTGGAAAAAAGTTCTTCTTTGCAATCTATCAACAACTTGTACAAGTTTATCATTTTGAACTTCCAAAACAGCATCCATTGAAATAATAGTTTTTGTAAATAATTTAGCGGCTAGTTCAATTTGATTTAATTCACATATAAGAGTTTTTACTTTTTGTACAAAAACTTCAACTTCATCAGCATAATTCATGGCATCATTTAATTTGCGCTTTCCAGAACTATAACCCATATACATTGAAAACAATGCAACGGGTGCTAGTGCTATTCCACCCAAAACAACCATACCTCCTGCCATTCCTGCTCCACCAGAAGCAAGAGAACCACCTCCGAGCCATGCTAAAGTTGCATTTTTTGCAACTACTCCAGCAAGTTTCCCGAAAGCAAGACCTTTCACGGCAAAATAAGTACCACCTGCGACCAAAGCTCCAGTTGAAACAGCTCCTGCGGATTGCAGAGCAACTTTTTTAATGAAACTTGAGTTTTTGAAATTGTAATAAGAGAGTGCTTTACATCTTTGTAAGAAACAGTATCTGTAGGTCGCTTAAATGGTTTCTATTTGCTTTTGAAATTTGGGTATAACAATTATAAAATTTTTCCAACGCCCCCGAATAAGCTGTAAGTTTTGCATTCCCTAATTTTTCAATTGATTTTTCAGTTTTACTTCTTTTATCTTCAAGCTCTTCTTTTGCGTTAGCTAAATCTTCATCCGCTTGATTTTTTATTTTTTTTTGCGTCATGCCTATCAATAGCACCAAATGTACAAAAATTTCCTAACTTCCTCAGAAAGCCCATAGTTTACTCATCTGAAAAAATATAAGAAATAAGATTCTTTTGATTTTTAAAATGCGTTTCAACCATATTTTTAATTTCTGCAAGATCTGATATTAAATCAAGTTTTTTCGCAAGGTCTTCTATAAACAGTTTTTCAGATTGGTCGTATTCTTCATTACAAAGAGCCAAAGCCATTGATTCAGTTAACAAGATTTTTCTTGCTTCTTGTTCTGGAAATTTTTGTGTCACAGAATCAAGCGTGCAAGGTTCAATGTCTCCATTACTTAATGACATTTCAGCACAAATTGCTCTTAAATAGTCAGATTCAAATTCATCAAATTCTCCGTTAATATTGAGAAGATAATTTGCCAAACTTAAAAAACACTTCTTTTGCTTGTACTTTAGTTGAGATAAAAACATTTTCGCTCCTTACGGTGCAGAGCACCGTCCATCTAACATTGTTTTAAACGGCGCGAGGCTTGACTTTGCGTCCGCTTTGAAAACAATGTTACACGAAAATATTTCTTACTAAATTATAAATCTTATTTCCTAATTAAAGAACTTATTCTTCTTAGGAAAAACAATTTTCATTTTTCCGATTTTTTAAGCGACGAATGTCGCGTTCTACCGCTATCTTGCTACGCCCTAAAGTAAAATTAATAATATAAAGCAAGCTCGATTTACTTTATATTATTTTCCTTTTTTCAACAGCTTCCAAAGTTCAATTTCGTTTTTTAATCGAGCTTAACTCGATTAAAAAATATTCTTTGATATTTAAATACCAGGTAATGTAAACCCTTGTAAAATTAAAATTACAACGAAACATTTTATAGGATTTAAGATACATAAATAATTTCTTACAAATCGTTTCGAAGCATGATTTGCTAAAATCATTTTTTGCCATTTTACTTGACCTAGAATAGATAAAAGAATAATTAAGGAAATCAAGAAGCACAAAATAAATACACTGTAATTCTTTTCGGATAAAAAATGAAATGTTTGGCAAAATGGCAAGAACAAACAAAATACTGATAAAACATTTACAATATACATTGGTAAAAACCAATTATTTGAAATTTGTAAATCGAAATTTTCTTTAGTTCTTTTTGACCATATAATTGCAATTATTGAATTTATTAAAATATACAATCCTAGTGAAATAAAAAAAATAAAGCAAAATCAAAGGATAAGTGATTTGTAAAGAAAATGAATGGACAAATAATAACTGAGAGAAAAATGATAAAATCAAAAATTATATAGATTCAAAATAATATATTTTTCAATTTTTTCTCCAAGCACCCCAGTGGGCAGTCCACCTAACAATGGGTTGTACCGCAGCGGGCTTGCCCCCTGTCGGCTACGAACCTTTGTTATACGATTACTTTATTTCTTTACCGCAGTATGGACAATATTTTATTTCTTCTGTTTTACATTTTTTAGATTCTTCCATATTTTCCATAAAACCTGCAGAAATAATACCTGTTGGAACTGCTACAAGTCCAATTCCTAATAACGCAATTATTGCACTAAGAATTTTTCCTAATATTGTGATTGGATAAATATCTCCATATCCAACTGTCGTTAATGTTGCAAGTGCCCACCATAATGCATCGAAAGCATTTCTGAAAACTTCAGGTTGAGCTTTGTTTTCTACACTATACATTAAAACTGAAGCTACTACCATTAATAGAAGCACCACAAAGATTGAAGATAATAACTCATTTTGCTTATTCTTAAAGACTTTAATAATGGATGAAAGAGCATTAGTATACCTGTTAATTTTAAATACTCTGAATAGTCTGATAATTCTTAACATTCTCAGAACTCTTAAATCTATTATAATTAAGAAGGGAAGATAAAATGGTAAAATTGCTAATAAATCTATTATTGCCAAAAATGAGAAAATATATTTTATTTTTGCAACAAACCAATTGTCTTTAGGGTAAAGTAAATCTGCTGTCCAAATGCGTAGAAAATATTCTATCGTAAATATGATTACAGAAACTACTTCTATATGAAATGAAATTGCTTTTACTTTTTCGGGAAGATTAAATGTATCGGCAATTACCAAACAAACATTTATGAGTATTAAAACTATTAAACAAACATCAAAGATTTTACTTGCAAGATCATGTTCCGTACTTGCTTGTATTATTTCAAAGATGCGTTTTTTTGTTTTCTTATATTCCATTGCCTAATCCATAATTCAAGTATTTTAAAAAGAAAGCACATTTGGATTTGAGAACATAAAAAGAGTATTTAATCCAGCGGAAGAAGTCATTTCAATTTCACCATATTCGCATATTGGAATTTGACGATTATCTTTAAATCGTCTGTCGGGGCCACCAGATTTATTAATATACTTCCATGTTTGTCCAACAATTTCGGAATCTTTTGGTACAGATTCTGATTCAACAAATCTTGTTGTTCTCTTGTCTGTTGTAATATCAGAATAATTTAAAGCTCCAATTTTATTTTTTTGTATGACGAAAAGTTTATCTGGTAAAAAGATTAAGGTTTCTTTACCGGACTTAAATACACCTGCTTTTTCAGATGTTTTAAATGGAAAAGGAACTTTTGTAGAAGTATGGCATTCAATACGGACAACAGTTGTTGAAGCCCCAGAACTGTATTTTTTATCAATTACATTGCTTGATTCTATAAGTCTCCATATTTTTTTACACTCAAATAATTGCAAAATTTGATTAAGTCGACTTTCAATAATTTCTTTTTGATCTTCTTCAATACAATATTCCAACTTTACACGACCAAATGTTTTTATAAAAATCTTAAGAATAAGAAAAATTAGAGATATACTTGTATAAATTGGTTTTATAAAAAACAGAAGAAGTGAAAGCCAGAAAAGAACTGTTGTAATTTTATTGAGAACCATAGTTCTGCGTGCGGCATGAAGAATATCTTCCAATCCTTCGGAAACAAATTCATTTGTAATATTATTAACAATTTCTTTTGTATCGTAATGGTTATTATCAATACTTGGAATATTATTTTGATTTGGACTAAATTTTTTATTACTTGTTTCTTCGACAAATGATAATCCTGTACTAGGAATAGATGAAGTTCTTCGAGCAGTTCCTTTCGCAGTTTTAGTTATACGATATCCTTTTACGCCCCAACTATAACCAATACCTGATTTACTTATATTTATTCGAAAACCACCACCAAGATTTATACTTTTTCGATATCTAAACTCCATTTTTTTCTCCTTCGGAAAACGGCTCAGTGAGCCGTCCGTATAACTACCGCTTAACCTGCATTTGCGGTTCATCCGCAATGTCAGGTTGAAACGGGTGTTAGAGCTTCCTTTTTTTCTTCAATATTCGGTACTTCAAAAATCATAGGAACATTAGATTTGAATGCTTTACCTGCTGCAATTGCTCTTCTGAATTTCAAAGTTGGTAATACAGAAGCCATGTCATCTCCGAAATAATTTGAAAGAAAATCAATACTTGTTTTGTCATATTCTTGAAATGAAACAACAGTATTACACTGCGTTAGAATTGTTTTAGATACATTAGCTGTTCTTTGTGCAATTACAAGAAGACCAACATTGTACTTTCTGCCTTGTAATGCAATTTGTGCTATGCTATTGAGAACATTTTGAGTAGCCTTATTTGATTCGCCGGAAAAATTCCATTCTGGAATAACTGTATGAGCTTCCTCTAATACAATGCAAATCTTTTTCATCTTACCCTTATTTTCTTTTGCAATCTTGAATAATTCCTTAAATAGTCTTTTTGTATATTCCAATATATTTTGTGAATTAGAGACATCTGGAAGCTCTATTATACTAACCATTTGAGTTTGATCAGAAATAAAAGTATTTAGTGAGTTGTTTAATATGGTTGTAATAGTACCATTGCTTTTTTTAATAAGATCCTTGTCTTGCTGATTAGGAAATTTTTCTAATTCATTATTTACTATCTCAAATTTTTCATAAATAGTTTCTTCATCTTTTTTTTCAATAATATTACTAGTCTTTATATCAGAAAATACCTTTGTGTATTCACCAGTAAAATCTACAATAATAATTTTTGTATCATTATATGTCAGGTATTGACGTATTAGGTTTCTAGAAAAAACTGATTTCCCAGTACCCGTAACACCAAGAATTGCCATGTGGTGGGTTATAGCAAGATCCATATTCAATATAACTGGATATTTTGTATCAGGAATGTATCCAACAAGCAATTCACCTTTTTCGAGTTTCTTATCCTCAATATCTGATACTGTATATACAGGAGTATTTATAGGAGGAACCCAGCCATATTGTTCGAATTGGCAACGTTCTTTATTCCATGTCCCTAATTGAATAGCTTCTCCCATGATATAGCCAAATTGGTTTTTATTCTCTAGTTGTTCAACCTTTGTTGTTCCTTCTAGTATCTGATATAGCACAATCTCATCATTGAAATTTACTTCAATTAGTTGGCCTTCCATAGCCTTAACTCTGGAATTGTATACAAATCGTATTTTCCCAATTATGCTATTCTCCGATATTATTCCGATAAAACGCTTCAAGTATTCTGTACTATTTGATTCAGATACTTTATAAACTGCATCATATCGAATTAATTCATTTTTAGGAATTGAAGCAAGCATTCCCTCGATTTCTTTGTTTGTAAGTACTTTAATCCACTGCTCTTCATTGAGCCAATAAATATCGAATACCATTCCCCTTCTAACATAATTTCTTTCTTCTACAGAATATTTGAACTCAACGAAATCAAAGAGTCTTAAAACAGGCCTTTGATTTACAGGAAATAGTTTGACCAAGAATGTATTCTTTGATTGAACTCCAAAAATCATTCCAAGTATATTTTTATCAGTCTTTTTTGCGTGGACACTAAAAAATGATTCAATTATTTCAGCAACTTGTGGCAAATTCAATATCATAAAGATAAGCCAATACCAAAATAAGGGAATAATTTCATTTGATTGCATACCAAACTGCTTGATTGCACCCCAAAGAAAGAATGAAGAAAATAATGTTTCAGGTTTTCCAACTATTCTATTTAGTCTTGAAAAGAGTTGGACGATTTTTAATTCTTCATTCAAAGGGTTGTTTCTAATCCAAAAAAGTGCATAGGAAGAAATAACAAGATAACCAATAAATAAAACAAATAACCAGAAAATCCAGTCCTGATCTTTGGGTGCGACTAATAATAAAGAGATAGACGCAGTTATTGCATTAACGAAAATATTAGCATCTTTTGAGAAATGTGGTTGATCAATTAATGAGAGTAAAATGAGTAGGAGTATCCCAGAAGAAAACCAGAACTGAGAAATTGAAAGTAATATACTTTTATTTATGCAAATGCTAATTACTAATAAAAGAAGAATTGAAATTACGAAAAGAATAAACCTGTATTTTTTACTCATTTTTTCCTCCAATCTTTGATAGCTCTAACATTCGCCGCTTAACCTGCGTTGCCGTGCCCGTATAGGGCTTGGCGTGGAAATTGCATAAAAGAAGCGGAGCCGCTTTAGCGGCGCAGCGACATAAGCAATTTCCATGACAAAGGCAATGTCAGCGTTGAAGCGGGTGTTATGTGATTACTCAATCAACAACTTTATATTATCTACAACAGCATTTATCTCTTCTTCTGTTGTTTTTTCTATAAAATCACAACTTCTTTTTTTATAATCAAGGTTCTTTACTTGGTCGCTAAGAATACAGCCATTTATCGAATGATTATCCAATACAATTTCAAAAGGATAGCCTTTTATATGGCTTGTAATAGGACAAAATAAAGCAAGTCCGACTTTTTGATTGTATCTTTTTTGAGAAATGCAAATTGCAGGACGACGACCTTTCTGCTCATGTCCTGTTTGCGGATTAAAATCAAGCCAAACTAGATCGCCTCTATCGGGAACATAATTTGAATTCACCATTCTTCGTTACCTACTGAATAACCTGTCGAGATTTCCGAATGAACATTTTCAGAAGTAACCATTGTCAGCATATCATCAAGAGTTTTTTTCTGAGGAAGAATTACTATTTTTCCTTTTTCTGCGATTACTTCTATTTTGCTTCCATTCTTTACATTATTATCTTTTGCCCAAAGAGAGGGTATTCTAAATCCGAGACTATTACCCCATTTCTGAACTACAACCTGCATAATAAACCTCCATTATTTTTTAATATATACATTGTATAGTCTTTTTGTCAAGGTTTTTTTCAAAAAAGCGGGCTTAATCCACTGCCTAAATCGTTCATATTTGAAAACTATGACTTTCATGCCATATTCTTCAGCTGCTATATAATACATATAACCAATTGTCCCTCCCCTCCGAATGCAGATTTTCATAAGATTATTATTCCATCAGCACCAATTATCTTCTGTATCATCACAAGTAATCTCAGTCAATTCAATATATTGTTTAGAAGGGATATGCTCCATTTATCACTATAACCTTTGCTTTAGCCATTAGAAATCCTGTACTTTGGCAACTACATAAGTAAATAGACTTACTAACTGGGAATATATTTCTTCATTTTTACCTCAAGCTGCCCGAAGGGCAGTCCACATAACATTGTTTTAAACCGCAGGCAGCTCGACTGCCTGTCGGCTTTGAAAACAGTGTTAGGTGTTTTACCAAACTGGAACTGCCGATGAAGCTTCTTGGGAAAGGGGCGTTCCCTGAGCGGAGAAGCCTCCTTTCCCCGTGCGAGGAACACATCGTTCCTCGTACAGTGAAGCCCTAGTTCCCTTACAGTGAAATGAACTGTTCCCTTATAACATAAACGGTCAGCTTTGAACTCGTAATCATAAATGCTATTCTTCCCTGCACACTAAATCCCTCCCCGCCACTGTTTGCAGTTTCATCAAAATGTTATTATATTCGCGTTGCAGGCGTTTGATATATTTCCAAATGCGCTCATCAAAATCACTCTGAAAGTACTCGATATTCTAAATACATACACCGGGAGACTTACAATGAAATCTGAAATCACAAAACTGCGTATTTTTCTAAAGGCGGCGCTTCTGTTTGCCGCGGTCTTATCGGCATCCTGCAAAATTGAAGTTTCGCAGGATGAAAAAGCCGGCACACCTGCCGTTTATTCCATCGCGTACGAGCTTAACGGCGGCGCAAATCCCGCTGAGGTTCCGACGACTTACACTAAAGCTTCTGCGGATATAACGCTCCCCGTTCCTACGAAAAGCGGTTATATTTTCGGGGGCTGGTACGAAAAAGCGGATTTCAGCGGCGGCAAAACCGCAACGATTAAAAAGGGTTCGACGGGCAATAAAAAGTTCTATGCGCAATGGACAGCAGGAATGTACACGGTCGTTTTTGACGCAAACGGCGGAACGGGCACTATGAGCGCGCAGGATTTTGCATATGGCACTGCGAAAAACCTTAAAGCCAATACTTTTACCAAGTCAGACTCTGTTTTTTCAGGCTGGAACACTAAAAAAGACGGAACCGGCGCACGTTACGGCGATAAAGAGTCCGTATCAAATCTTACTGCGGAACCGCACGGAAGCGTAACGCTCTATGCTCAGTGGGCGGAAGATTTACCTCCCGCGGACGTAACGGACTTAAAAGCGGAGTCAGGAAGGAACGAAATAACTTTGAGCTGGAAAAATCCTTCCGATGTTGACTTTGCAAAAGCCGTTATCACATACGAGAGCGAAAGCGTTGAAGTAAGCAAGGCGGAAGGCGAAACAAAGCGGATTACGGGTCTTTCGAACGGCAAACATACGTTTACGGTAAAAGCCTACGATGACGCCGGAAAATCGAGCGGCGGCGTAAGCGCATATGCGTGGAAAGGAGCCGGAGAAATGCTCGGAACTCCTTCAGACCCGTCGCAAAAGCAAAAGGACACTGCAAAAGCCTCTCACTTGGACGGAAGTAACGGCAATATAAAGATTGACGGCAATCCTATCGCAAAAACTAGCGAAGTCATCGTCGTGCCTTCAGGAGAGGCGGCTACAATCACCATGCCGGACGATTTAAGCTGGAGCGGATATGAAAAAGCTGACCCCGACGGCAGAAAAAACGGCGTTGTCTTAAAAGGACGCAGAGTAAAACTCAGTCCGTATGCGATGGGACGATACGAGGTTACGCAAAAACTGTATGAAGCCGTATTGAACGGCGATTCGGAATGCAAGAATAAACCCAGCTTTTTTAATAATACGGGAGTTAAACCGGGTTATACCACGTACAATACGGCTCCCATATCCGGCGAAACTCAGGAAAACCGTCCGGTAGAAACGGTAAGCTGGTATGATGCAGTCTATTTTTGCAATAAACTCAGCCAAAAAGCGGGACTTACGCCGTATTACAAAATGGAAAACATCCAGCGCAGCTATAGCGAAAAATATATAGAACGCGCAAAAGTGACTTTAAGCGATGAGGCAGACGCAAAATACGGTTATCGCTTGCCTACCGAAGCGGAATGGGAATTTGCCGCGCGCGGCGGAGACCCGAATGCCGACGCATGGCAATACTCTTATGCAGGCGTCAACACCGATAAAACGCCGGAAACATTTGACTCCGAACCGTACGATGATGCAAAACTTGACGCTTACGGCTGGTATCAAAAGATTCCGGGCAGCGGCGCTACAACGCTTTTCGGAACGCATGAAGCCGGAAAATTAAGCCCCAACGCGCTCGGTCTTTACGACATGAGCGGAAATGTATTGGAATGGTGTTATGACTGGATGTTCCGCTCTCCTACACCTGCCGATTCTCAATATACGGTCGGAGACTATGTTGAAGACCCGAAAGGGCTTACAAATGTCAACACCGGCCGAGTTATCCGCGGAGGTGCGTTCACGCTTGGAGCAGCCCAAAGTTCGGTATCATCCCGCGGCAATTTTGTGCCTAGTCACACTTCAAATTACGTCGGATTCCGTGTTTGCCGCTATCTAAAATAGAGCGTATGCACAATCTTCTTGCGGAATAAATCTCAAAATGTCCGCGGAAGATTGTTTGCTTCGGAAGAATGTTCTTTCCGCTGTGCAAGAGAAAAACAACGATACATTCACAGCCGGTTTTTATTCCGATTACAAAACCATCAAAACAGTTCCCGCCGTAACAAGCAGAACTCCAATCAGCGATTTTAAGCTCACATCTTCATGCAGAAAAATCACAGCCAAAATCAAAGTGATGACTATGCTTGCTTTATCGATTGGGACAACCTTTGACGCATTTCCAAGCTGCAGCGCCTTGTAATAACAAAGCCATGAAACGCCCGTAGAAAGCCCCGAAAGAATCAGAAAAAGCCGGCTTTTCCTGCTGATGAACGAAAGCCCGTGCTGCGCATTTGTAAAATAGACTATCCCCCACGCCATAATAAGCACAACAACAGTCCGTAACGCTGTCGCCAGGTTCGAGTTCACCCCTTCTACCCCGACCTTTGCAAAAATAGAAGTCAGAGCCGCAAAAACAGCGGATAAAATCGCAAATACTGCCCACATAGCTTTCTCCTTAGACCGGATTCCCAAAATCTCGCTGACAACCGGCATATCGATTCTGCAAAATATTTGCATTAACAAGAAAAACCTTTCTTTGCCCATAAACGCCAATACCGCTTTAAGCTATCGTGCACGACAAAAGAATAAAGGCAGTTCACCGTCCTTTTTGTTGAATACCCTTCACTCGTTCTATTGAAGCCCCTTCAATTGCCTTATTGAATACCCTTCAACAGGGCGGATGAAGCACCTTCCATAAGGCGCATGGATAACCTTCAATAAAGCGCATGGACGGACATTTTAAGGCATCGTTAATCCGTTTGCCAGTCGTATGTCCGATTCGTGCCGGATGGAACCTGGGGTACGCCGTATCTGCAAGTAGCAGATACAGGCATCTGCAAACGGTAGATACGGGCATCTGTAAGTAGCAGATACAGGTATCTGTAAGTAACAGATACGGGCATCTGCAAGTAACAGATACGGGCATCTGCAAACGGTAGATACGGCTATATATCGATTTCCCGCCGTATGGAACCGGGCGGTACGAGTAATTTGGGGAGGCTTCCCCAAGCCCCTGTTTTATAAGGAAGGACAGCAGCTCGGAGTTCGAGGACGGGCATATTAAAGGAGTCGTTCATCTGGTTGTTGGCTGTATGCGAGACATTCGCATCATCATATGCGAGACACTCTCCGATTGGCAAAAATACCTTACAACCGCACAATCTTTTTGCCGTTTCGGAAAGTATACTTTTAGAAATCTTTGAATTTATGCTATAATCGTTATATGCAAATAATTCCTATAGCCAGCGGAAAGGGAGGAGTAGGAAAAAGCCTTCTTTCTGCCAATCTTGCGATTGCTCTTGGGCAAGCCGGAAAAAAAGTCGTGCTTGCTGATTTGGATCTTGGAGCCTCAAACCTGCACCTTCAGATTGGACACAACGTGAAGAACAGCAGCATAGGCACTTATCTTACGGAAAAAACTGCGTTCAAAAGCATAATCGAACCTACGGAATACGAAAACGTGAGTTTTATCGCAGGCGATTCCCAAATTCCGGGGCTTACTTCGCTAAAGGCGGTTCAGAAAGCAAAACTCGTCCGGAATTTTCACAGCATAGATGCGGATTTTCTTATCCTTGACCTTGGAGCCGGAACTCATCAGATAATCCTTGATATGTTCCTTCAGTCTCCGCAGGGAATTTTGGTAACATCGCCAACCGTTACGGCTACGCTTGACGGCTATCTTTTCGTGAAAAATTCCGTGTTCCGTCTTATGTACACGACTTTCAAAAAAGGCACTCCGGGTTGCGCTTTCCTTGATTCGCTTAAAAAAGATTCCGACAAAATGAAAAGTCTTTACATTCCAAAACTCATAGAGGCTTTGCGGCGCGTGGATTCTGCGAATACGGAACTTTTTCTTTCAAGGCTAAAGCAGTTCCGTCCCAGGCTTGTGATAAACATGATTGACGATCCTAAAGACGCTGAAAAGGCTCAGCGGATAAGGAATTCGTGCAGCCAATATCTTGGACTTGAATTGGAATATTTGGGGCTTATCTATAGAGATCAGCTTCAGGACAAGGCGTTGTCGTCAAGACTTCCCGTTATTGTCTACAAGCCGTACAGCGTTCTTTCGCAGGCAATTTACAGAATCGCCGAAAAGGTAATCGCTTCAGAGCCGAGAAAATTCGACGATGATTTTACATATGGAACTGATGCGGCTGCAAGTTTTGGACAGGCGGACGAAGACGCTGCGGAAGATTACGAACTAAAGCTTTCGGGAATAGACGACCTTGTGGGTAGCGGTCAGCTTTCTAACGGAGAGTTGATAGAGATGATAAAAACTCAGAGCTATGAACTTACTCAAGTCAGAAAGGAAAATCTGCTTTTGAAGTCTAAGATTGTGAAAGCCGCCCAGCAAGGCTTCAAACTTTAAGCAAACAGGGGAATTTTATGTTACCGCTTTATGTGAATTTTCCTTCGTGGATTCATCCTGAGATTTTTCCGGGCGTTCCTGTGTTGGGGCTTTTGCGCTGGTACGGACTTATGTATATTTTTGCCTTCGGAACGGCGTTTCTGATTCTTAGAAAAGAGGCTAGGGAAGGGCTTTTGGATTCTCCCGGATATAAAGCAAGCGAGGACGACATTTTTTCTTTCATGGCGTGGGGAATCCTCTTCCTTTTGATTGGGGCTAGAGTGTTTTCTTCCCTTGTTTACGATACATCCGGTCTTTACAGAGAAAAACCTTGGCTTATATTTTGGCCGTTCAATGAGCAGGGTAAATTTACCGGTCTTGCCGGAATGTCGTACCACGGCGGAGTTATAGGCGGACTCATAGGACTTTTGGTCTGGTGCATAAAAAGCAAGAAGCCCATATTCAAATGGCTGGATTCAATGGGAGTTGCTATTCCTTTGGGATATACGTTCGGCAGAATCGGAAATTTCATGAACGGCGAACTTTACGGCAGAGTCACTTCGATGCCGTGGGGAATGGTTTTTCCTAGGGCGGAACGTTTTTCCGCTTCGTTATTATGGGTTCGTTCCATGGCTGAAAAAATCGGCATGAATATTTCGTCCTCCTCGATGGTGAATCTTCCTAGGCATCCAAGTCAACTTTATGAAGCGTTTTTTGAGGGAATAGTTTTGGGACTGATTCTGTTCGCACTCAGGAAGCATAAAAAATGGGACGGAATGATGGCTGGGCTTTATCTTTCGGGCTATGGATTTTTCCGATTTTTCATCGAATATTTCAGAGAACCCGATGCCGACATAGGATACAGGATTGCAAAGGATTCTGCCGCTCCGATATACATGAACACTTCGCTTTTGAATTTTTCCACGGGGCAGGTTTTGTGTTTCCTGATGATTTTGGCCGGAATCGGTGTTCTTGTCGGCTCTTTTTTGTGGAGCAAAAAGAAAACGTCCTCTCCGGAAATTCCGCAAGCCGAAAAGAAAGGTAAAAAATAGTTCCTTAAAATTCGCCGACCGCAAGCCTTTTTCAAAAGGCGAGGATTGGCGAGTTTTCGCATTTTTGCAATGAAATGAAAAAATGCGTTCAATAAGCGATGTTTGCCGAAAGGAAAACTCGCAGTGTTTTTCAGCGGTACTATATTGAACCGCTGAAAATAAACCTTCCTTAAAATGCAGCAGTTGAGAGAATATCAATTCTCTTAACTGCTGCATTCGTGCGCAAAAAGCGCACACGTAAATCTGCGAGTTTGTTCTGCAGGCTCGCAGTGTTTTTAAGCGGCAGTATTTTGCCGCTGAAAATAAACCTTCGATTGCCTAACACTTTCCATTCTATTATAATCCTCTTGTTTTTATTTTGACATAATTTTTGAGGAAACAATGAGCAACGAAGAAAAAAATCCTTTGCTTTGCCACTGGGCTGACCAGATGGCTGAAAAGATTATAAGAGAAAAAGGCGACTTGGATTCATACACATGTGCGTCGGGAATAACGCCGTCCGGAACGGTTCATCTTGGAAATTTCCGTGAGATAATCACAGTTGATCTTGTAGTTCGAGCTTTGCGGGACAGAGGAAAAAACGTTCGGTTCATCTATTCTTGGGACGATTACGATGTTTTCAGAAAAGTTCCGGCAAATATGCCGAATCCCGAAATCCTTGAAAAATACATAAGGTTTCCGATTACCGAAGTGCCGGACACTACGGGGCGGAATGAAAATTATGCCCGTCATCACGAAGTCGACATTGAAAATCAGCTTCCCAGGGTCGGAATCAAACCGGAATTTCTTTATCAGGCGAGCCGATACCGTTCAAACCGTTATGCAGAAGGCATAAGAAAGGCGATGCAGGCTAGGGAGACCATAAAAGAGTGCCTGAACGAATATCGTGACGAACAGCACAAAATGAAGGCGGAAGATGTTTATTGGCCTGCTTCTATTTTTTGCGGAAAATGTTCCAAGGATACTACAGAAATAACCGATTATGACGGCGAATACGAAATCTCGTACAAATGCGAATGCGGAAACGCCGAAAAAGTCGATGTCCGTTCTTTCAAGGGAGCAAAACTCGGCTGGCGGGTCGATTGGCCCATGCGCTGGAACGAGGAGCAGGTTGTCTTTGAACCCGGCGGAAAAGATCACATAAGTCCCGGCGGAAGTTACGACACCGCAAAACTTGTCTCAAAAAAAATATACGGCTGGGATGCGCCGGTTACAATGCGTTACGATTTTGTGAATCTAAAAGGCGTTCCCGGAAAAATGTCTTCGTCCAAAGGAAAGGTGATAGCTCTTCCCGATGCGCTTGACGTGTATCAGGCTGAAGTTCTTCGCTACCTTTTTGCAGGCACAAAACCCAATACCGAATTTGCGATTTCATTTGATTTGGATGTCCTGAAGGTTTACGAAGATTACGACAAGACGGAGCGAATCGTTTATGGCGTCGACAAGGCAAAAAGCGAGGATTTTTTCAATAAAGAAAAACGGATTTACATGCTAAGTCAAATTGACGGAAAAATTCCGGAAGTCATGCCGTATCAGGTTACTTTGCGGATGCTTACGACATTGCTTCAGACATATTCAGGCGATATCGACGGGGTAATAAAATCTTTGGGCGACGTGAAGCCCGAACAGGAAGAAAGATTGCGCCGCCGCTGCGAGTGTGCATGGTTCTGGATTCTGCACAGTGCACCTGACTGCGCACCGGATTTTTGTTTCAGCCTTCGGGAAGACGGCTCAAAGGCTGAACTGAATGGCGATATGCTGAAAGCTGTCGTCCGGGTTCGGGACGAAGTTGTTCCAAAAATCGGAACTTACCCGACCGACAGGGATTGCCAGCAGGCGATGTACGACATAGCGACCGAACTTGGCATCGACGCAAAGGAATTGTTTACTGCCATGTACAACGCCCTGATCGGTAAAGACCAAGGTCCTCGGCTTGCGTCGTTCATGAAAATAATCGGAAAAGAAAAACTCTCTAAGATTCTTTCAGTCTATTGATTCTGAATCCGGCTTTGTCGCAGAACTTAGCGAGCAGCCTTACTGCGTGACCGTTGTTGCCGCCACGTAGCTTTGGCTGTTCTTGAAGTTTTCGATTTTCGCAATTCTTGTCTTCCAGTATTCGGCTTCGCTTTTTGTTGTGTACGGACCTACCCTTACCCTATAGAAAAGGCGGTTTTTGCTGTCGGTATAGGTGAACACGTCTGCAGGGATTTTGTTTTCGTCAAGGACTTCCCGTGCCGTATCCGCATTTTTTCTGCTTGTAAGCGAAGTAACCTGAATCCAATATTCGGTTTTTTCGGGTGCGCTTGCGTTTTTTGTTGTTGCGGCAGGCTTTGTTTTTGAAGACGATTTTGGCTCAGCCTTTTTTCCCGCTTTTACAACAGGTTTTACGCTCTTGGTTTCTTGCGTTTTTTCTCGAACGGGAATGTCGGTCAAGTCGATGGTCGTGTTGTTGATGACAGTAACCGGACTTTCCGAAGACAGGCGGTTTGTTTCAGCGTCGTCTTTGCTGTTCAGCGTAACTTTGTCCGCATAAACCGTGAGTTCCCCGACTCGTGCAATTCCGTTTTCGCCTATCGACGGTTTTGTGTCTTCGGAAGAAAGGGCGTTCTCCTGCGCCTGCAAAGGATTTTCATCGCCGGAAATGGCAGATTCATGCCGTGCCGGGAGCAATCCCGTCGGTCCTTTTTCGCCCTGGGGCTTGGATTCGGGCGGAGCAAGAGAAATCCAGCCGCTTTCCGAAGCCGGTTTTTCGATTTTATAGCTGGCGACAGGTTGCCTTGAACTTGCGGCGGAGGAATACAGAATCATCGCCGCCCCCAAAACAACAAGCAGAAAAACACCAACTGCCGCGATTATCCATAAAGTTCTTTTCTGTTCCATAATTTTCCCTTATCTTGACCTGATAGTCTTACGGCATTTCAAAATCAGTCTGTTTTTGAAAATGCCCGACGATTTTATAAGTTTTTTCGCAACGCTTATAAAAATCGCAAATAATCTAAGCCAAACCTCTTAAAACTTGAGTTTTAAAGGCTTTCTTATACTCATTTATCGGAATAGGAAAATCTTTGTTTAGAAGAATTTGGCGGAGTTCGCACGGACTTTGAAAATCTTTTCGAATAACTGCGACCGCTTTTTTGTTCTCCAGCCTTTGTAAAATCCGGTGATTTTTTGCATTTTAGGAACAAAAAAAATCCACACTTTTTCATTTTTTGTGCCAATTCCAATAGAAATGAAAATCTGCTATATTTTTTTTGATGAAGACTTACTTTTTTGAGACCTACGGATGCGAGATGAACGTTGCCGAAAGCGCAGCTGTTGAGCAACTTTTCATTTCTCGCGGCTGGAAAAAATCTGCAAGCCCGCAGATTGCCGACGTTGTGGTCATAAATACTTGCTCCATAAGAAAAACCGCCGAGGATCGCATTGTCGGGCGGCTTGGCTGGTATGCGGGTCTCAAAAAAGTCAGGGAATGTCGTCCGGACGCAAAACTAAGGCATATGGAAGAGGCGGCGGAATTCGTGAAGGACGGTCCAAAACCTTTGACGCTCATTTTCATGGGGTGTATGGCGGAACGGCTTTTGTCTTCGGTGCAGACGGAATGGCCATTCATCGATTACGTGGTCGGTACTTTTGCGAAGCATCATTTTGCAGAAATTGCGACTGCCATTGATGAAGGGAAAGAAGCGTTCGTCCCTGACGATACGGAGCGGTACAGGTTCGCGCCGGTTTCCTACGAACAGGGAAATTTCGAGACATTCGTTCCGATAATGCACGGCTGCAATAATTTTTGCACCTATTGCATAGTCCCTTACGTTCGGGGACGGGAAATAAGCCGTCCGGTCGAAGAAATACTTGATGAACTTGACATTTTGAATCGCTATGGAGTAAAGGACATAACTCTTCTTGGGCAAAACGTGAACTCCTATAAGGGAGTCGATGCCGCCGGCGGAACCGTGAATTTTTCTTCTCTTCTGAAAATCATTTCGGCACATCTAAAAAAAACTTCGTCGGGAATCGGCTGGGTTCGTTTTATGTCGAGCAATCCCAAGGATTTTACCGACGATTTGATAGACGTGATTGCGGCGGAAGAGGTTATTTCTCGGCATATTCATCTTCCTGTTCAGCACGGTTCTACAAAGGTCTTGAAGAAAATGAATCGTCAGTACACACGGGAACATTATCTTGAGGTGATAAAGAAAATCAAGGAGCGGATTCCTGGCGTTTCTCTCACTACGGATATCATGATGGGTTTCCCCGGCGAAACCGAAGAGGATGTGCGTCTTACGCTTGAGCTTATGAACATCGTTCACTACGAGAGTGCGATGATGTATTTTTACAATCCGAGGGAAGGAACTCCTGCTGCCGAATGGGAACAGATTCCCGTTGACATCCGGAAGGAACGGCTTCAGCGAGTAATTGACCTTCAGTTTATCCACACCGACCAAGAGATGAAAAAACACATCGGCAAAACCGAAAAAGTTCTTGTTGAAAGCGTAAGCCGCGACAATCCGGAAGAGGTTTTGGGCAAAACCGTCAGAAATGAAAAAGTTTCGTTCAAAGCGCCCAAGTCGATGATTGGAAAATTTGTTCAAGTTGAGATACAATCTTTAAACGGCCATACGTTCAAGGGTCGGATGATTTAATTTTAGGAGATTTTTATGTTGGGTCGTCTTATAAGTACAATCGTTTTTCTTGTTCTTCTTGCTTTATTTGCCGGATTCAATCTTGAAAACAAATGCAATGTGAATCTTTTGTTCCATACATTCGAAAGTGTGCCTGTGTTTTTTACGATAATTTTTTCGTTCGTGGCAGGAATAATTTTTACGCTTCCGTTCGTGCTTTTCAACAAAAAAAAGGGGACTGAAAAAAAAGACGGCGAAACGGAAATCGCATCGAAAAAAGCGGAAAAGAAGGTGAAAAAAATCAGTCTTTTCGGTAAAAAAATGAAAGGAAAAATTTCTTCCGAGCAAAAAAATCCATCGGAAGAAAACGCAACCGTTGTACAAAAAAATTAGAAATCGCCTAAAAATCAGGTAAGCCGATGAAAAAAAATATCTTTTTATTTGCGTTCTTTTTTTCGACATTCTTGCTGTTTTCCCAATCTTTGACTTCAAAGGCGGTTTTCGACGAGGCTGTAAAAAAGGAAAATCCCGACGAGTCCGTAAAATATATTCAAAGCCGCCTTGAAAAAGTAACTGAGCCTTCGGAAAAACGTGCCCTTTACGCATATCTTGGAAGCCTTCAGGAACTTTTGAGCCAGTACAAGGAAGCACAGAAAAGTTATGCCGCCGCCGCAGGAATTGCAGCCGGAAGTGCGACCGGAATGCCTAAAAAATCAAACGAAAGGCTTGTGCTTGATGCTGTTCGGTGCGCACTTTGCGCCGGAGAATCTGAGACCGCACTGAATTACTTGAATTCCAATGTGCGGAACTCAAAATCCCAGGAAATTCAGGCGGAAATAAAACTTTACGAGCAATGGGCAAAACTTTCTGTTGCCGAGGATTCAAGTCAGGTTCAGGAACCCACGGAAATTCTAAAAACGTACCTGAATCTTCCTTCAATGAGTTCTGTAAGACATTCGATTCTTTTGACTTTGTGGTATGTAACGGGCGAAAAATCGTATTCCGAGCGGCTTTTAAAAGAATATCCGCTTAC
>CALHVG010000062.1 GCA_938039145.1 uncultured Treponema sp. | reverse complement strand
CAATTCCGGCATCTTTCAGCCAGTCTATAGTTCCAATATATTCCCTGTTTCTGGCTCCCGGTGCAATTTTTGTAATTTGATAGCGTTTATTTTCCTTTGCAAGAAAGGCTGGAATGTGAGTATAAACATTCTTTATCTTTGCTTTATCAAGCCCTTTTGCATATTTTAGAATGTCCTCTTCGTATGCTTTAAGAATCTGAATCTGATCCTGTAATATGCCGGAAAAATTATTTTGTTCGATGAACTTATTTACAACGTGAGGCATTCCACCCGTAATCATGTAATCCTTAAAACAGTTCATCCAGACATCGAATTCATTTTCGGAGAAAGGTTCGGTATTTTTTATGTGGGTATACATGCTTTCAATCTGGTTTTGTGAATATCCTTTCGCCCAAAGAAACTCTTCAAAGTCCATAGAGTTCATTTGATAATCTTCCTTAAACCCGACACTTACTGATGTAATTTCCTCATAATTTATACCCAAAAGCGAACCGGAACAGATAACATCGTAGCGGCCATCAATTTTGAAAAATTTAAGACACGTTGCACAATCCGGGCAAGCCTGCATTTCATCAAAAAAAATAAGCGTTTCATTCGGAACAAACTCAAACTCCGGATTTATAAGCGATATTTCCTTTATAACATTTTCCGGAGAATAGCCTGAAGAAAAAATTTTTAAATACTGAGGTTCGGTGATAAAATTTATTTCTACAAAATGTTTATAACTTTCTGCAAAGTATTTTATGGATGAAGTCTTTCCAATTTGGCGCGCCCCTTTTATTATAAGAGGCATCCTTTCCGGATTCTGTTTCCAGCGCATGAGAAAGTCGTTTACTTTACGGTGAAGTTTGTATTCCATGATTTCATACTATCACGCCGCATCACATTTTTCCATATGTTTTGAGACAATTTATCACATTTTTCCGGTATTATTCGAGCCTAAAATCACATTTTTCCATATATTTTAGGCCGATTTATCACATTTTCCCGAAATAATTCGAAATCCGCTCGTTTGACAATTATCTTTTGTATTTCCATGTTTTAAACAAATCCGCAACATAAACCCCATTTACTATAAAGCCGATTTATTTAATAATAGCGCAGGGAGAAGCCGTAAATATACTAAGACATAGAGGAGCATAAAATACGATAATCCGTGCGAACTCATTTTCTCGTTTTATTGGGGCGAAACAATTAAATCATCTGTTATGAACATTTACAATTTTATAGTCAGGAGGCTATATGAAAAGATATTTCTTTAAATTCTTGAAATTTGCCGCTCTTATTTCGGCTGCTGCAATTTTTGCAGGCTGTTTCAATAAGAATTCCGGCGTAATTAAAGCTGAAATAGATTTTTGGGACTTTCCGAATTTCTCTTCCGAATCGGGAGTTGCCGGAGACTTTGAAAAAAATCTTATAGCGGCTTTTGAAAAAGAATATCCTACGATAAAAATAAATTTTAAACTTATTTCATTTGCTGACGGTCCCGCCGAAATCGAAGAGGCAATAAAAAACGGAAAAGCTCCCGATATAATTTACGATGCGCCCGGACGCATAATTGTATGGGCGGAACGGGGATTGCTCGAGCCTCTTGATGATGTTCTTGCAACAGAAAAACCTTATATAACAACGGGATTGCTCTCTGTTTCCAGAGGGACTGACAGGCGTACCTATATGTACCCAATGCACGAGGGCGCATTTTCAATGGCTTTCAACAAAGAAATGCTTGAGGACATGGGACTTATAAATCTTTTGCCTTATACCAGACGAGACCGCAGCTGGAGTCTTGACGAATATGAAAAACTTCTTACGGCGATAAAAGGGAAGCTATCGGACGGACAAACGCCCGGAGTATTTTTTTACAAAACTCAAGGCGGCGACCAAGGAACACGCGCATTTTTGATGAATCTCTACGGAGGCGTAAGCCTTTTGAACGGCGATTATTCAAAATATACGTTCAATTCGGTGAATGCGGTAAAAAATCTTGAATGGACTGTAGCCGCAATGAAAAGAGGACTGCTTGCGGACGGAGCGGAACTCACTTCCAACGATGCTATAGGAATGTTCGTGGAATCAAAAGCGGCTCACACAATCCTTTATTCTCCGCAATTAAATAAAATGTATGATGGAAAACGCAAGTATAAGGGAAAAGATTTTACGCCGATTTATATGCCGTTTCCGAACAATTCGGGAGCTCCGTCTCTTGAATTTCTTGCAGGCGGTGCATGTGTTTTCAACAACGGCAATGCCGAAAAAATCAAAGCGGCAAAGAAATTTCTGCATTTTGCGGCAACCGATAAAGTGTGGAGCAAAAAACTTGTCGATGCCAGCGGCGGTTTTCCTGCAAGTTCCAAAATCGAAATCGAAACGGAAGATCCGGAGATTCTTTACAATTCCGTGCTGCGGCGATTCTTCGGGCAGTATTACAACAATATCACGGGATTTTCCCAAATGCGCGGCTACTGGAACACTGCATTAAAAGAAGCCGCCGCCGGAAAAGATGTCCAGTCGGTCCTTAATAAATTTGTTCAAGATTCGGACAGAACACTAAAATAATGCCCATTTCAGGAGTTTTCGATGAACAAACGAAATCATAAAACAGTCAATATTTTTTCAATAAAAAATAAAATGATAGGCTCTTTATCAGCATTTTCGGTTATATTTTTGCTGGTATTGTGCATAATATCTATTTACCTTGCCTCGAATTCACTTTTAAAGAACACACAATATTTCTTAAAGGAATTGACTTTCAGTTCTTCAAAAATCCTTGACGAACGAACGACTTCGATATTCGGAAAGCTCGAAGCATTTTCAAACATTCCGCAAATCCAAGACGAAAATTCTTCGTACAAGTCAAAAATCGAATTATTCAAAAATGAAATACTCATGCAAAAACAACGCGGCTGGATAAATTTCGGAATTGCGGGAAAAGACGGCATGCTCTACCGCACGGACGACAAAACGGAGAACGTAAATTCCGCCGATTGGTATAAAAGGGCTTTAAAAGGAAAATACGTTATCACCGAGCCGGCAATGTCCGCCGCGGAAAGAATTTATGTTTATGTAGTCGCAATTCCTCTTCGCGATTTGCAGGGGAAAATCGTCGGTGTAATAAGTGCGACATTGCAGGGAGACTCGCTTTCAAATCTCATAAGCGACATAATCGTAGGCGAAACGGGAACGGCTTACCTGATAAGTCCCGACGGAATAATATTGGGAAACCGCCGTCCGGAGATTCTTTATAAAAGCATTTTCACGGAAATCATAAACGACAACGGCGGAGCATATTCGACATTCTTGCAGAAAGCTTTGAAATCCAACGATGCTACGGTGAATTTCTCAAAACTTCATAAAGTGAACTACGTTTCCGCAGTCGCCACAATGCGGTATTCGGGCTGGACGCTTCTTATAACCGCACCCGCTTCGGAGTTTATTGCGGAAAATATATCGAATTTTATAAGCACATTCGGTTTTATTTCGCTTATTCAGTTGTTCATTTCAATCATAATTGCGGTAATACTGGCGTCGCAGATTGTCCGCCCGATAAACGGAGTAATTGCGGCTTTAAAGAACATCTCGCAGGGAGAGGGCGACCTTACGATAGAACTACCGGCAGACGGCTCGGACGAAACCAGCATATTGTCTTCGTATTTTAATAAGACAATCTTAAAACTACGCAACTCAATTCACAAAGTCGGAAAAGATTCCATCGGAATGAAAGATATTGGCACCGACCTCGAATGCAACATGGTTTCCGTAAGCGAAGTCGTTTCGAAAATCACGGAAAGTATCGAAGGATTAAAACAGAATTTTACTCAGCAGGAACAAAGCGTTGCGGAAACCGCATCCGCGATCGAACAGATTATCCGCACGATACGGCTTTTGAACGAAAGTATCGGTCAGCAGCTTTCGGTTGTTCAGGAATCTTCTTCGTCCTTTGACCGGATGAATTTGAGCATAGAAACCGTAGGCGGCAACGTAAAAACCACGAGAGATGCCATAAAAAAACTCGCCGCGGCGACGGATGACGGAAGAACTACGCTTGCAAAAGCAAATGAAATATCGCAGCGGGTTTCCGAAGCGTCCGGCGGATTATTGGAAGCAAGTGCGGTAATCGAGAACATCGCAAGTCAGACAAACCTTCTTGCAATGAATGCGGCGATTGAGGCGGCTCATGCGGGAGAAGCAGGAAAAGGATTTGCCGTAGTTGCGTCGGAAATACGAAAACTTGCCGAAGTTTCAAGCGCACAAGGAAAAAAGATTACGCAGACTCTAAAAACTCTTACAGGAGAGATAGAGATTCTTGCGAGTTCCGCTTCCGGTGCAGTCGAAAAGTTCAATTTTATTTCCGGCTACTCGGAGGAAGTCAACGGCTCTATCGAAAATGTCGTACATGCGATGGACGAACAGGAGCAAACAGGAAAATCCATTTGGACGATGATAAAAGAAGTTACGAATCTTACAAAAGATGTAAAACGTAGTTCGGACGAAATGCTCGTAGGCGGAGAAAAAATTATATCCGAGACAAGCAGACTCGACGGTCTTACAAAAATTCTTCGTGGCAGCATGGACGACATTGCGTCTCAGGTAGAGCTTATAAATTCCGCATCGGAAGAATCTCTGGAAATCGCAAAAAAGAACAAAGAAAGCATCGACAGTCTCGTTCTTGAAGTAGGAAAATTTAAGACGGAAAAATAAGAACGAGAAAAGGAAGACGTATCGTAATTAAACGCGGAAACAAAATATTCCGGTGAAAAAAACAAGGCTATTTTCAAACAGCCTTGTTTTTTTTGAACGATTGCTTGAGTTCTATTTTACAATATTTCCGTCATCATCATAATAAACAACGGGGCAGACATAAGCAGGTTTTTCCGTTTTGGATTTATTCTCTTTCGTGCCTTCATAATGGTAAAGATTTACGGCATACGCATTCTTCTTGTCAAATTGTGTAGATGTCCCAAAATACGCTGAATCATGACCATGAAGCCCATACGAGTATTCTATCTGCGCAGAAGTAGGCAATCCGTTTATTTTGCCGGACTTTATAGCATCGTATATAAGAAATACTTCGGCTTCCGAAGGCAAGTATGAGTTCTCGCTTATTTCTTTGCAATATTTTGCGGCATTGTTTGCAGCGGTATCGGAATTATGCTTTAAAAGGATTTTCGCTGTATTTTCTTTTCCGGCACCTAGAGCATCCGACGTTATGATGTTTTCTGCATATGAGCTCCACTGCCGCTTTTCAGAATTTTTTGCCGCATTTACATCAGCCGCGACATACCGCCAATCCGTACCTGTCACAAAATATTTCTTGTATTTGTCTTTTGCACTGCGCCGGACATATACAACGGTTTTTCCGTCAATTTCATCACCTATTCCGTATTTTGAAAGAGCAGGATAAAGCGTCATGTCGGAGGTCGGCTTAATTTTTTGACCGAAATCATAGTCCTTTGTACTTCCGTCCGCATTTTTGCTCCAACCTTTAATCTGTTTACCGGCTTTATGTTTTACGTATTCCAGTTTCCAGTGCTTATCACCATCTTTGGCAAGCTCCACTTCTTCTCCTTCTATAACCTTTTGTGATGGCGGATTCCAAGAATAATAATTACCAGACTCACTATAATCACAATCGATTAAATCATATGTTATCCAAAAAGATTTTTTATACGATGGAACGGAGCCTCCTGTGTGCGAATGAAGATTATGACAGCCTGTTACCATGCCTATTATGCCAATCAGCAGAACAGGCAGCCCAATCATCAAAACTGATTTTTTTGTTTCATTTTAGATTCTCCTTTTGCGGCAGGTTTTACCGCAAGATTTTAATTTTTGCCGCAAATTCGAGTTTTACGAGAATTTGCGGCAAATGACATTTTTCAATGTCATTTGCCGGTATATACCGGCAAATTTTAAAAAAATTGGAAAATTGAAATAGTATGAATTCCATTTGAATGCCGGCTGCAAAATTAAAAACAAAAATCTTCCGTCGTTGAAAAATCCGGCATCAAAAAATTATTATCTTTGCACGAACTTAAAATAGCTTTAATCAAAAATAATAGAAAAAATCGTGGCAGGGTTGATAAAATATGAAGCACAGGAATAACAAAAGCGGAGAATTACAAAGTTCAGATATTTTTTAAAAGGTTAAAAATGTAAGCCTCGCGGTAAAAACTATGCTTGCAACACCGATTATTGAACACTGTTTTGATGAAGATTATTTCCGAACGGATAAATTTTTATCAGAAAAATCATTGCTCGCAGAAAAAATTAAAAATCACATCAAAATCTCCGTTACTTCTTGAAGATTGTAGGCGATATAATCAGGTTTTTCCGAATCGCTGCGGATTGAAGCAAGGCTTCCAAAGCCCTGTTTTATCCAAATCGTTTTCATTCCCAATGATTTTGCCGGAAAAATATCGTTATCGAGTCTGTCTCCAATCATAACGGAGCGGGCGGGCGTAGTTTCCGCTTTTTTCATCGCAATCTCGAACAATTTGAGTTCCGGTTTTGCAGTTCCTTCTTCAAAAGAAGAAGCAACAACATCGATATATTTTAATATGCTGAATTTTTCGAGCCGCGCCTTTGTCCCTTCGGGCTGATTCGCGATTATTCCGATTTTATATTTTTCGGATAGAACTTTAAGGCATTCTTCCGCCCCCGAATATAAACGTTCATACTCCGAATGCCATACGGGCATTTTTATATTCAATTCTTTTACCGCTTCATGATAGCCGTTTTTATTCATTGCAAAAAACGATTTGATTTTATAAAAACATTGCTCATAATCCAAAGCGGACGCTTTTGCAATTTCTGCAATCCGGCATTCGTCAGACTTGCGCTCGTCAACAAGAGTGGAACCTATATCGAAAAACAGCACATCTATTTCTTTTATCATAAGAATGAGCAATGATAATATTTTGCAAAACATTTTTCACGCAAGATTTGAATAAACGCAACGCTCGGAAGACGGACAAAACATAAGCGTTCTTAATAAATTCTTGATACAAGCGGCAAATATCTTGGCATTTCTCAAAGTCCAAAATACGAACGCAATGTCTACTGTAACAACAGAAAAGAAAACTTGCAGTTTTTTAAACAGTACTATTCATTCCGCTTAAAATAAGCAATTTTTTAAATTCACAAATCTATTTCTTCGTTAAAATGCCGTCAATTGCAAGGTTAATGGCATTTTTCATCTCTTCGCTGTCATCCTTTCCGTAAACAACCAGTCGCAGAACCGTGGATTCCACAAGTCCGTAGAGCATTTCGTTCGCATCTTTTACGTTCATATACTTGAACTCGCCCCGTTTGATTCCTTTGATTATCAGAAGAGCCATAAGGTGGCGAACACGAATTATACGGCGGCGCACCCTTTCGTTAGGGCTTTCACCTGTTTTTTGAATAGAAAGAAGATACGGCAAAAGGACTTTCAGAAGTTTGTCGTTTGCGTTGCAGTCGTCGATGAGTGTAAAAAGCATTTGCCGCAAGGCTTCCGACGAAGAAAGATTTTCGTTTTTGGCGATGGAGTAAAGTTCCGCCTGAAGACCTTCCGTCAGCTGTTTTATGCTGTAAAGAAATATTTCCCGCTTATTTTTGAAATATATGTACAAGGTTGTACGGGTAACGCCGCAACGGTCCGCTATTTTTTGAAAAGTAACGTCTTCGTAGCCTTCCCTGACAAAAACGTCCATGGCTTTTTGCAGGATTTCGTATTTTCTTCTGTCATGCTCTACGACTGTTGCCATTTTTTTCTCCGTTTTTGTATATGTACAATGTCGTGTCCAAACTTCCTGCCTTCAGGTCTTTTAAAAGAGTGGCGTAATGCCCGAAGCATTCCTGGAATTTCCTGTTGTTAGTGATTATTCCAAAATCCCAAGATGTAAATTCCGTCCAAAGATTCTGCATTCTTTTGTAAAGAGCTTCCGCTTGTGCGGCATCGCCAAGTCGTTCTCCGTAGGGCGGATTGCATAACACAAGACCGCTTTCGTACGGCTTCACCAAATTTTCAAAGTCCGACTGGACAAAATTCGGTCTGGGGATTTTTGCGTCGCTTCCGATGGATTGCAAAGCTCTTCCGGCAGTTACGCAGGCGTATTCTGCGTTTTTTCGGCTTCGTTCTATCGCTTTTGGGTCAATGTCGCTTCCCGTAACCCGAACCTCTACGTCCGTCCTGATTTGCTCAGCTTCTTTTACACGGATTGCGTCCGCTCTTTTTTTATCGAAAATAGACAAATTCTCAAGCGCAAAACGTCTACCGAATCCGGGCGCTACGTTATGTGCGTAAAGCACGGCTTCTATCGTAATCGTTCCCGAACCGCAGAACGGATCATGCAGCGGAGTTTTACGTCGCCATATCATTTCGTGAAGCATCACCGCTGCAACGGTTTCACGCAACGGAGCAAGTCCGCCGTCAACCCTATAGCCGCGCTTGTGAAGCGGAAGTCCCGACAAATCAAGCAGAACGTGAACTATGTTTTCGTCGATGTACACCCTCACGGTGGATTCAAAACCGCTTTCCGGCAGATTGGACATATTCCATTTGTCGCCAAGTTTTTTGTAGATTGCCTTCTGGACTACCCCCTGAATCGCATGCTCGGAATTCAGTTTTGATTTGTAGCAGCGAACTTTGGCAACCGTAACTTTTGTGTCCTTCCTGAAAAAATCCTGCCAATCCACTTTGTAAACGCCTTCGAAAAGCTGGTCGAAATCTTCCGCCGCATATTTTGCCGTCTGCAAAAAAACTCTGTCTGCAGTGCGCAAGCAAAGGTTCGACCGATAAAGAGAATCGTCGTCTCCCGTAAAAAACACTCTGCCGGGTGCGTTCCCTTCAAGTTTGTAGCCTAAATGTTTGATTTCGTTTCCTAAAATTTTTTCTGCACCGATTGCGCAGACTGCGACCAATGTGTTCATAGTCGTTGAATTTAACATTTTTACATTTCTTGCACAATTGTCATAATTCGTGCCATAAAAATTATTCATTTGAAAAACTTTTATGGCATGCTATAATGCTACAACTATGGATATTGGAGAAACAAAATGAGCGACGGCAAGAATACCGATATAGACCCGACAATTGCAGCTTTGTTGGAAAGCATACCTACAGATGAAACTTCGGATTCGGAAGATATAGACGTTTCTTCGTTCGATTCGAAATCCAACTCTTCTTCAGGATTCTCTTTTTCGTTCAATAACAAGACTACGGATAAAAGTTCTTCTGCACCAACTTCAGGGCAAAAATCCATTCACACTGTTGATTTAAGCCAAAAGGAATTTCCGCCCATCGAAAAAATACTAAACGATGAGCCGTCTAAGGTTTTTGACGACCCCAATTATTATAAATCCGCCTTAACAAATGAAAATCAGTCCGCACAAAGAATTCATCAGGTGCTTTCAAAATATCTTACCTGTCAAGATCCAAAGGATAGAACAGTTTACAGGCAGAACATAATTTCTGCGTACTGGGAATTATTCCGTGGACTTGCGCCAAAACTTGCCGACATAAATCTTCCTATGCCAAAGCGGATGCTCGCAAGGTTCGGGGTTCTTTTGCCGTCACTTTTCAGACCGGAACAGAAACTTTATTTTTCAAAGGTTATTTTCGAAAATTCAAAAAATCTTCCTATCATGTATGTGGACGAGTGGTTCAAGGAAATCGCTTCGGGCCGCATGAACAATTCCATGACCGACGAAAAACGGACTCCGCATAAGGCGGCGACACCCGAAGAGGCTTCAAGACAGGAGCAGTCA
The DNA here is from genome assembly GCA_938039145.1 of uncultured Treponema sp. GTDB lineage: Bacteria > Spirochaetota > Spirochaetia > Treponematales > Treponemataceae > Treponema_D. The sequence goes on along the minus strand of CALHVG010000062.1, from coordinate 19,670 downwards.
AGGCTTCAGCAGTTGCAGTCAAAGAACTCGGGAAAATTGCAAAGTGCCGAAAATCTTTTGAACATAAAAGAAAACGAACGCAAAATGCTGGAACTGGAGCTGAAAGATACCGTAGAGGCACTTTGCGAGCATAATCCTATTCCCGGAGCAGAGCCCCATCTTTCCGATTATTCCGAAACGCAAGTCAGGATGATTTCTCAGATTACGGACAAACTTCACAGGCTCTCAAAAAACAACAAAGAATTGTCAAGGGCATTGGCTGATTTTCAGGATGCCAAGGGAATCTACGAAAATGTCGAAAATAAATTAACCGAGACCGACAGTTCTGCAAGTACAGTTGCGGATACCGATGCCGTAAACATAGAATTTGAAACCGTTCGGCAGATGGCAAAAATGACCGTCGGTCGCCAAGGAAACCAATTTCCGCTGTTTACAAGAGAATTTTTTCATTGCACCGAAAAAGGGACGGGAATCCGTGAAAATGTCGTAGAATTAATGCGGTGGGTCGAATCCGTTGATCCGGGCGCGTTTTGCCGAATCCACAAAAATATCCCGAACAGAATTCCGCCTTACGTCCTTCTGATTCCAACCTACGGAGACCGAGGATTTTGCTGGGAACCTTTTGACCGCTACAACCGAGTTACCAGCCGAGGACGAATCATCGTTCCTATGTACCCAAGAGATTTGAGAATCGCCATATTGACCGCCGTTGCCGACCTAAGATGGCAGGTCGCAAAGGAAAAGGCTTCTTATTATTGGATGGAAGAAGGTCTTACGGGTCAATATTACCAGCACATCGAGCGTATGAAGGTAAAGGGCGATTTGAAGGCGTATTTTATCGAAGACTACGTTCTTTGGATGACAAAAGAATCCGAAGGCGTTCAGCGGTTGGATAAAGATGTCCGTGGAATTTTCTGGCGAAACATGCCGTTCCCTGACGAACGAAAACAGGAACTCAGAAAACGCAGCCTTGTCTACGAAGAACTTTGCATAAAAGACAACAACCGCGCGATGAGCGACGGATATTGATTTTTCTATTCGTTGATTGGCATTTGGGGAAGATTTTCCGTATGGTTGAACGCTTCCGTGAATTTTGCGGCGACATCCGCTCCGCCAACGAATGTTCCTATTGAACTTCCTATCGACGAAAGAACAAAAACCAGCAGAACTCTAAGAAGTCGGTTTTTATAAAATCCTGCAATTGAACTTGCATCGTCGGAAAGTTTTTCCATGTCCTGAACTTTCGGCTTACACAGAATCGCCTGCGAAATTCCTGTAACAACGCCCACCCCGATGAACGGACAAAGCGATGTGAACGGGGCGGCAACAAATCCGGCAAGGATTGCAAGCGGATGTCCGGCGGCGATTGCGGTTCCGATTGAGGCGGGAATTGCGTTCCACAAAAACCAAGAAAGTGCCATCTTGCTTCCGATTTTTTGACCTCCGATTACAAACCCAAGAACTATAAGACCTACGATTATTGTGGGAATTATCCAACCTGCGATTTTTGCACCCATTTTTTTTGGCGGAACAACAGAAATTTCTTCAGTATCGGAAGATTCCGTTCCCGCTGCAATTTTTTCAAGATGCGCCTGCACTCCGGGAAGATGTCCTGCACCCAAAACCGCAAGAATTTTATTCCCCTCGGATTTCCAAATGTGGCTCGCAAGGTATTTATCCCGTTCGTCTATCAAAACTTCCTTTACCTTGGGAAGATATTCGGAAAGTTCGCTCATCATCGAGTCCATTTCAGACCTGTCTTTCAGTCCTTCGATTTGTTCCTGCGAAACTTCCTCTTTGCTGAACGCACTTGAAAGCAATGCGCCCAAAAGTTTGAATTTTCCGAAAAATGAATTCTTCGCCCACGCACGGCGTAACGTTACCTGAATCGGGCGGTCTACCATCACCGCCGGAATGTTGTTCTGTTCCGCCGTTTTCATTGCGCTTACCATTTCGTCGCCGGGTTTTACGCCGATGTTTTTTCCCATCCGTCTTTGGAATGTAGAAAGAACAAGGTTCGCCAAAAGAAGAAATCCTTCGCCTTTTTTCAGCACACTTACGATGTCCAATTGCCTGTATTTTTCAGGATTTTTTATCGCCTCGCAGCGTTTTTCGTCCAGTTCGATGGCAACGCAGTCGGGTTTTATTTCGTTTATCGCACCGGAGACTTCTTTTACGCTTTCTTCCGAGACGTGGGCGGTTCCCAAAAGTATTATTTCTCGTCCTGCAAGTTTGAGCTGAATCTGTGTCTGCTTCATTTTAAAGACCTTTTTCTCCCCATTCGGCAAGTCTGTATTCAAAGAAAAGCGGACTTTGCATACTCGTGATTTTTGAATAATACTCTTTTGCGATAGCTAAAGAACCTTTCATCTCGTAATAAAGCCCAAGATAATACGTCATTTTTCCACGCTTGTTTTTGTCGGTCTCTTTGCTCAAATCCAAAGCTATCGAAGTTTCCGCATTGACAGGACCTTGGTCTTTGTAAAGCCGAATAAGTTTGTAGTCCAAACTGTCTCTGTCGGGAATGCGTTTCAGCGCAATATCCGCGGCTTTTTTTGCTTCGAAAATATTTTTTTCCTGAATGTAGGTCGCCACAATCATAAGCTGATATGCCGTCTGACTTTTTATTGAATTCGCCTTTGCAAAATAAGTTCTTGCCGTTTCCCAATTTTTTTCGTGGAATTCAAGGATTCCTATTTCCTCATAGGCAAAATAATAGTCGGGATTGCATTTTACCACCATATGATAATCGGAAAGAGCATCCGCTATTTTCTCCTGTTCATCCCGAAGACCTGCCCTGTACGCATAAGCCAAAAAATACGTAGGTTCAATTTCAATCGCCTTTGTCCATGCATTTTCGGCATCTTCATATTTTCCGATATTCCTAAGATATGAGCCCAAATCAAGATAATAGTCGTAAGTTTCCGGAGAAAGATTTATCGCCTTTCTTACAAAATCGAGAGCGACTTTGTAATTTTCGTTTTCTGCGGCAAGTTTCCCAAGATAGGCAAGAGATTCGTGGTCGTTCGGATAAAGTTGATTCAATTTTCGAAAATATTTATCCGCCGATTTTATGTCGCCCGTGAACCAGCTCATTTTTGCAACTCCGTACAACGCATCTCTGTTGTTTGGTTCGCCTTCCAACGCTCTCTTATAGAAAACAAGAGCGCTTTTATATTTTTTTGCGGATTGCTGCTGGTCGCCGAGGATTATATTGGCGGCGGCGTTGTGAGGGTCTGCGGCAAGGATTTTTTTTACTGCGGCGTTTTTTGCGGAAGTGTTTCCTTCTGCGATGGCGATTTGTGCGGCAATTTCCATTGCGCCTTTGTTCGCCGGCTCGTTTTCAAGAATTTTGTTTGTTATTTCGGAGGCTTCGGTAAGTCTGTTCGCCGAAACCAAAATGCTTGCCTTCAAAAGTTTAATATCGCTGTTTTTTGCAAGGGAAGATGGCATTCTGTCAAAATGGCTTATCGCTTTTTCCAAATCACCTTTGTTCAGCAAAGCCTGAAGTTCTTCGACAAAAATCACATCCGGAGTTTTTGCGTTTTTTCCCTGAGCCGAAACGAAAGCCGTAAAAGACGCTGCAAGAACGACGGCAAAAAAGGCAACTCTGATTTTCATTTTTCTGATTCTCCAAATTTTTAGCTTGCGGCAAACGGGAAATCGCAAATAGTTGAAATTCCTTGTTTCATTGATTAAACTTAGCGAATGTTTACCAAAGCCCTAAGAAAGTCTGTGATTTTGCTTGCCGCTTACGCCGTTATTATAATCGGCATTTTCGTTGTTCAGTTTAAGAATGCCTCGATTATATCAGAAAAAATCGGCAATCTCCATATAACTTTAGCGGAATTCATTACGGAAGACAATTCCGTCAATCTTAAAAACAGATTTTCAGCCGTTTTTAATGGAATAAACTTTTATGCCGATGACGAAAACCCTGCGAAAATAATTTTTGCCGACAAGGAACTTCCGGTCGAACTTATTTCGTGGAAAAAAGATTCGCCTTTTTCGTGCGTATTCAATTTTACGGAGGGGGTTTCACTTCGTTTTTCTTTGAGCGACGAATCTCAGAATGCGCTTTTGAATTTGGAAACAAACCTTCCGATAGGAACGGAATCTTTTTCAGTTCCATTCGGGCTTTCCGGCGGCGCGACTTTAGCGGAACGGAGCGATACAAAACTTCAGGTAAACAGAAAGCGAAACACGTGGGAACTTTCGGCAGGCGATATCGAGGACGACAGGCTTTTCATGACCAGAAAAAATCCTGTGGTTTCGTATTCGTTCCGTGATAAAAAAAGGAGTTTTTCTTTCTCTGCAGTGGCTGAAAACGATTTTGCCTCGGAATCCGCTTATCTTGCGACAATCGCAAATCTTGAAAACAGCATTGTTTCCGCTTTTGAGCATAATCTTGGAGACGGAACCGGACTTTCTGAGCAGGAGGCGGTTTCTTATGTTGCGGTAAGAGCCAAACGTGGGCAATATTCGGCGGCTGTGGATGCCGTTCCGCAAGGATTCAAAAAAAGTTCCAACAGAACATATCTTTCCGCTCCGTATTTCAACAATCTTGTAAAAATGAGCGAAAGTCTTGTTCGTCAGCAAAAGTTTTTCAGCGACATGATTTCCGCTTCTGCGGACAACGGTTCGCTCGATGTGTTCAATCTTAGAAATTTAAGCGACTACATATCAATGCATCCCGATTCCGAATCCGTTCGTAAACTTTTTTCGGAAACGGCGGCACGGGATTTGTCCGACATGACCGTCTACCAAGCGGCAGGAATTCTTTCCGTCTATACGGAATTGGCGGAGAAAAACGAAAAACCGGCAGCCTTACTTTCTTCGGTGGCTCAAGTTTGCGCCGACAAAATCGAATCTTCTTGCAGCATGGACAACAACTCGTTGACCGTAACCGACAACGGCACGTTCCTGACCGTGCTTCATGCCTCGTATGTAGGAGATGCGATTCTTCGTTATGGAAAACTAGTTGACAACGCCGAATACATTGCAGGCGGAAGGCTTATAATCAATTCCTACCTAAAAGATTCGGGTGCTTTTGATTCACATTCGCTTGGAGAACTTTACCCTATCGTTGTCCACGACAATACGTTCTATCCGCATTATGTAATCATCGGCTCACAACCAAAGGGTGCTGTTTGGGCTTGGACTTGCGCCGAAGAGATTTCCTATTCAAAAAGCGATTTGCAGATTTTAATTACGGCGAAATTTCCGCTTTCGTCCACGCATTACATGATTATAAACGGAATAGAACCGTTCCGCTCCATATACATTTACGACATCGCTTTCCGGACAGACCCCAGATTTGAGACGTACAATTCTTCGGGCTACGTTTACCAATGGGAAACTTCTTCGCTTCTTGTAAAAAGCAGACATCGTTCCACAGAAGAAGTGATAAGGCTTATCTACACAGGCTCAAAGCCGAAAACGGAAAATGTAGAAACCACACGGGATTCGACTGCAACGCCCACGCCGGAAGCCGCAGAAACTTCGGAAAACGATTTTGATTCAGCTGAGCAAGAAGCCGAAGCCGAATCAGAAAATGCGGACGACATTTTAAATTAGTGGATTTGGAAAACGGATTATTTTAAGCGACATAAATACCGCCGAAGCAACCGCCCTGATTCGTGGAACAGAAAGGCTTTATCAAGGAGAATCAATTACCCAAAATAGGAAAATCAGTGAACATTTTCCGACTATTTTTGCAATTTGGAAGACGGATAAATTCCGGAAAGTGAATTGGAATGTCGAAATCCAATGAAAGTTTTTGTGCAAAATAAATTCAACTGCACGGAAATCTTAGCACCGACGAAGGAAAAATAAACCGTTCAAGCGATAAAATTTTAAAGTTCGCCGGATTCAGCAGCCCCCGGAAGCCCGATGTCGTTTCTGTGGAATGAGCCTTCAAAACTCACGCCTTCAAGCGCACCGTATGCGTTTTCCCAAGCCGCCTTGAACGTCTCTCCGAATGCGCTACAGCAAAGAACCCGTCCGCCGTTCGTAACAAGCTGCGGAGTTTTTGAGCGGCGATCCATTACCGCTCCAGCAACAAAAATTTTCGCCTTATTTTTTGAAACCAAATGCTCATCAATCGAAATGATTTTTCCTTTCGGATAAGATTCAGGGTAGCCGCCGCTCACAACAACCGGGGCGACCTGAAATCCTTTTTTCCAGTTTACGGAAAAATCGTGCAGCGTTCCGTTCACGATTGCCATGCACATTTCCACAAAATCAGAATCCATAAGCGGAAGTACGGCCTGCGTTTCGGGATCGCCAAGGCGAACATTGTATTCAAGCAGCTTAGGACCGTCTTTTGTAAGCATTACGCCAAAAAAAATGAATCCTCGATAATCGAATTTTTCCTGGATAAGACCGTTCAGCGTGGGTTCAAGGCAATTTTTCTTGAAAAGCTCCATCGTTTTTTCGGAAACGTCTTCAACCGGGCAGATTGCGCCCATTCCGCCTGTGTTAGGACCTTTTGCGCCGTCCAAAAGACGTTTGTGATCTCTTGCGGGAAGAAACGGCACGATTGCGGAAGTGCCGTTTTTTATTGTTTCAGGACTTACCGAAACGGCGGCGAGCACGGAAATCTCTACTCCCTGAAGATAATCTTCGATTACAAGTTTTTTACCTGCGTTTCCTACCCTTCCCGATTCCATAAGGTCTTCCACGGCGGCAAAGGCATCCTGTTCCGTGGCAGCAACTACCACGCCTTTTCCAGCGGCAAGTCCGTCCGCCTTTATGACGATGGGAGTTCCGTGCTGTCTTATATATTCGTTCGCCGCTTTTTTGCTTGTAAAACTTCGGCTTTGTGCGCAAGCGACACCGTATTTTTGCATGAATTCTTTTGAAAAATCTTTGCTGGCTTCAAGCTGTGCCGCCGCCGATTTTGGACCCACGCATGGGATTCCGGCTTCCCAAAAAACATCGGAAAGCCCATTTGCAAGCGGCTCTTCAGGCCCGATTACGCAAAGGGAACAATTTTCGTGCCTTGCGATTTGCACGTACGGATTTTCACCGGACTTTATGTAGCCGCAGCCGTTCAAATCGACATTTACGCATTTAGGCTCGCTTGCAGTTCCGCCGTTTCCGGGAACGCAGATAACTTTTTCGACAATTGCGCTTTCCGCAATTTTCCAGGCAATGGCGTGTTCCCGCCCGCCGCTTCCAACGACCATTACATTCATATCGAAAATATTAGCAAAATGTTCCGCCAACGGCAATGCGGAACAAAAATTTTACTTCCGCATTTTGACAGAAGTCACGGAGAATGAATTTTCCGCGATTGCCGAACAAATCTTAAAAACGCTTTTCAACTCATTTTTCAACGGCTTACAACCCGAATGCGAAAAACAAATCTTTTCCGCACCCGTTTTTGTCATCTCGGAGAATCAAAAATCCGAAAAATCGTTCGGTTCAACCGTTCGTTCTGCAAAAGCGGCTCTGTTCGCTTCGTCAATAGGCGTAAAATCGTGATTATTGTCGTTTGTTTCCGAAAGAAGCAGTTTTATAGTCGGAAGAACATTTCCGTCTCCGTCTTTTACGGGAATCGGCGAAAGCTCCGACCAAAAAATTTTCTTGTAGCTGGGCTTTGTTTTGTCCGTTTTCTGATAAAGCACGCCCTCAATCGTCAAATCTTTATCATAAAAATCCAACGTCAAAATCGCCCGCAGGTCAACTTTTCCGTCCGAAGGAATTCCGGAACCCGAAGAAAGGTTCGGAATGTCAAAAATCCTCGATTTTCCGGGATAGGAAATGCATATCGCGGGAAAAAACGAACTGAATTCGCCGACAGCAGGAATTGCGCCTCCTTTAAGCACAAGAACTTGAAACGATTTGTCGTATTCAAAAAAACTTGCAGCAGGAACGGAAAATTTTAAATGGTCGGGGTCAAGATAGCCTGTGGCCGGCGGAGGCACTTCCGTTCCGCTCTCATCTACAGGCCACTCAGACCAGCCGGTGTACACATACCTTCCGGAATGTCTGTAGCGAGCGCAATAAGAATATTTTTTTCCGCTAAGTAAAACTTTGTCCACAAAAGAGTAGGCATCCTGCAAATCTTTTTCCGAAGGAATAATCATTCCGACATTGGTGATTTTTGGTGCAGGGGACGGAGGCACGGTCAACTCCTTTCTGAAAATGTTCACGTATGAAGAAGAATTGTCCACGGCAATTGAAATCGCGATCCCGTCCGAAATGATTTCAACATCGGGTCTTTTTAATTCTTCGGGCTTTTCTTCGGCACAGGAATAGAAAATAAAAACCGCAAAAACAAATGCAAAGATTTCAAAAATTCTTTTCATAAAAAACCTCTTTTCATTTTCGGAAAAATTTTCCGATTCCTTTATTTTGAAGCAAAAACGATGACCGACTTTCCTTTTAGAGAAATCTTTTCATCAAGAATCGTTTTTTCGCTTTCCGTAAAATCGGTTCCGTCCGTAACGCAAAACCATTTTTTGCCTTCGGAAAAATTTTGAATGGAAAAAGGAACTTCTTCATTCAGCGGATTTGCAATAATCAAAATATCCTGCCAAGTGTCGCCTGCCTGTTTTCCGTCAATTTTCCATGCCAAAATCTGTTCGGGAAGCTGCGCTTTTTCGTTATCGATGAATTCAAGCGCTTCCGCAAGAAGTTTTCCGCTCGAAATCCTGAATGCGGGATGCGCTTTTCGTAACGAAATAAGTTTTTTCACATAATTCACCAAATCCCGTTTTTCGTAGGCTCTTTGCCAATCCAAAGCGTTTATTCTGTCACAAACATTGTAGGAATTTCGAAGATATGCTTTGCCGTCGGTTGAATAAGCCACGTCCGGAAATACCGCACCCGAATCAAGAATGTCTGCAGGAATTTCCTTTGTTCTAAGAAATTCCATGCCGGAGTGCAGAATCGGAAGTCCCTCGGAAAGAAGAAGCAGCGAAAGCGCCATTTTTCCCAATTGATTGTAATATTCTTCGTCTTTTTGGGGTTCAACAAGCCTGATTTTGTCGTTCAACGTAAGATTGTCGTGAATTTCGATGTAATTCACCGAAGTCCACGTAGTTTTTGTCCAAGGATTCGGATTTGCCGTTCCTTCCACGCCGGAAAAGTCAACTTGAGGATGAAGGGTCGCTCCCACAATTCCGAATTTAACCGACTCCTTGTGGCTTCCGTCATGAATAAAGCCGGCCGCATTGTCATCGAAGGCGGAACCTTTTACCCCGCAGCGGAAAGCGTCGTTAAAATGCCCGATTCCCGGCATTTTTGCGGCATTGCACATACTTGAAGGAATCATTTTTTCAGCATTGTACATCTGCCAGCCTTCGCCGTAAATTATCACGTCTTTTTTTATTTTTTTCAGGGCGGCGTCGATTGCATTCATCGTGTCAACGTCGTGAAGCCCCATAAGGTCAAACCTGAAACCGGAAAGTTTGTATTCTTTAAGCCAAAAACACAGCATATCGACCATATATTTACGGAACATTTCCCGCTCGCTGGCTGTGTCTTCGCCCGCGCCGGAATATCCTTCAACTCTGAAAAAATATCCGGGAACGGAAATTCCCAAAGACTGATGAAGTCCGTCGTTCACATGGTTAAAAACCACGTCCATTATCACGCCGATTCCCGCCCGGTTAAAAGCCTGAATCAAAGTTTTGAGCTCCCGTATCCGCACAGTTCCGTCAAAAGGGTCGGAAGAATAAGAGCCTTCCGGAAGTCCGTAATTTTCGGGGTCGTAGCCCCAATTGAATGCACCGAAAGTGGGCTTTTTTCTGTAGTCGGCGTCTTTTACACGATTTTCGTCAACGGAACGGAAATCAAAAACCGGAAGAAACTGAACGTGCGTTACTCCAAGCGATTTTATGTAATCAAATCCGGTCGGAAGCCCCATGCAGTCGGTACCTTTTTCCGCAGCACCCGTGTAAAGACGGCGATTTTTTTCCGAGCCGTTCCATGCAGGTGACGAAGTTATGTCGGCAACGTGGACTTCCCACGCAATCACATCGCTTGGGGAATCCGCTCCGGGCGCAGAAGAATTTTCCCAACCTTCGGGATTTGTTCTTTCCATATCAACCACCATGGAGCGGTTTCCGTTAATTCCGGCAGCGCGGGCATAGGGGTCGGCGGAATGATTGTACACGCCGAAAATCAAAACTTCGTATTCGTAATAAACGCCGTGAAGGTCGCCTTTTACTTCCGTTTCCCAAACGCCTTCTTTTCCGTTTTTGCGACAAAGTTCCATCGGAATGATTTTTTGCGGAACGGAACATTCGCCGTCCGGATAAAGTTTTAACGAAACACTTCTTGCGGTTGGCGACCAAAGTCTGAAAATCGTAGAGGTTTTTGAATAAATTGCACCGAGCTCTTCGTCCGTAAGATATTTTTTCTTGAACTGCTCGGAATCAAAATACCATTCAAGGAAGGCGGTATTTTCGCCGCCGCCGGTTTTGCTTTTCATCCGTCCGCTTAAAATCACGTTTTCAAGATAATTTTTTACGCGGGAAGCCCCGTTCCATTCCGGCAAAAGTTCCCGAACCGGAAAAGCTTTTGTAATCCATTTTTCAGGAACGCAGAATTTTTCCGCCGCGGCACTCAATGAACAATCAGAATCAATTTTGTTTTCCGCAGGCGATTTGAAACGCAATTCCTTTCCGGGAACAATTTTAAGCCCGTTCAAAAAAATTTCAGGATAATTTTCGTCTTTGCAAATCCATTCCGCCGTAATATCGTAATCTTTTGCATTTCGGGCTAAGTTCAGCTTTAGAAGCCAGCCTTTGCCGAACGGAAATGCGGCGTTCCATTTTTTGCATGAAGAAGGAAGACTCGGTTTTACAGAAAGTTTTCCTTCCGCAAGACGCGGCACAAATCCCGTCAAATCTTGCGAAACATTTCTTATGAATTCCGAAAGGCTCCAAGACTGACTGAACGTTCCCGAAAGTTTAGGATTTCCGTTTTCGTCCGGCGAAGCGTGAATATTTTCGCTTAGCGAACCTGCGCAGCCGTAATCCATTATCATTTTCGCTTCGTTCTGAAGAATTGCCGCAGCTTTTAAAGGCAATGTTCCGCCGCTTTTTAAAGCCGCCGCAGAAATGTAAGAGCCGCTAATCCATTCCCAAATCGTTCCGTTGTGGTAGGCGGCATCTTTATTATGCATTGAAGGATTTTCGTGTTCGGAATGAAAAATCGGGTCTTCCGGAGAAAGGCTGTAAAGACCGAACGGACTGACCAGCTCCCGCTCAACATTTTTCATAACTTTTTCAGAAATTTTTTCATTTATAAAATCGGAAGATTCATCGCCGGGCAGAACGGACGGAGCTGTAAGCGCAAAAAGTTGGTTCGGGCGTACACGCATATCTTTCGCCCATTCTCCATAACCGCCTTCCGGCAAATGATCTGCCAACGCATTGCAATCCTCGTTCCAGAAAAAATGCTCAAAAGATTTTTTCAGTTTTGCCGCCGTTTCATCGTAAACCTTTGCTTTGTCGGCTCTGTCAAGTTTTCTCATAAATGCCGCGCCGATTTTCAGCGCAGTGTACCAAAGCGCCTGAACATCATTCGCCCTGTCGCCCCGCGGAGACCAAGGTTCGTTTCCGGCAATTCGAGCGTCCATCCATGTGTCCGCATCTCCGTGCCGCAAAAATCCGTTTCCGTCGGAGCGGACAATATCCGAATCCAATGCCGTTTCCATCGTTTTTGAAAGCGCAGAAATAATTTCCAAATCCCCTGAATATTGAACATATTCCCATAACGCCCGGATAAACCATAAAGTTCCGTCCGCCGTGTTATAAATTACGTCCTCCGCATTCCTGTACCTGTTCGGAATCCGCCCGTAGGTAGGACTTTTTTTGTCCAAATCCTGAAAACTTGCAAAGCCCGAAAGAACGTCTTTTGCTTCGTCAAAACAACCGCTTACCAAAAGCGTTCCGCAAAGTGAAATGAACGTGTCCCGTCCCCAGTTGTCCCTGAACCACGGAAGCCCCGCCCATATTCCTCTAAAGTCCGAATCATGACTTTTTGTTGCCAGAAGCCATGCGTTGAATCTTGCCCACAAAAAAGCATCGTCAAATTTTTTGTCGCCGGAATCCAGACTGCAATTTGAAAGAAAATTTTCTATCTTTTTTTTGTGCGCTTGAATTCCGCCTTCTTTTACAAGCCGAACCGCTTTTTCTACGGCAAGCTCATCGCTTTCTTCTATCGAAAGATACCAGCCGTTCCTTTCAAAAAATTCCGGGTTATTTTCAACACATTTTGAAAAATCAGCAGACAGTTCCAAATCGGAATCCCCGACTTTAAAATCAAAATTAAAAGCAGCCGCAACGGCAATTCCCGTTCCCGAAGAAAGAACATGGATTCCGTTTACTTCCGAAATTTTCCATGCAGGAAAAAGCACAGGCTTTTGCAAAACTTTTTCTGAATCCGGAGAATCTTCGGAATCTTCAGACGTGCCGTCAGAAGCCGATTTGATTTTCGTTTGATTTATACCCAATATTCTGCAGTTTTTGCATCCGGAAAAATAAAACGCCTGTTCGTCAAGCAAAAGCGAAATCGAAAGATTTTCACGCTCAAACTCAAGCACAACGCCGTGCGGAAAAACATTTATGCTTTGGGCTTCGTAAAATGCACGCCCCGAAACTGAAAATCCTGAAAAAAATTTTCTGTTCTCACGATAATAGCCGCTTTCATCCTGTTCATTTGAACAAACAAGCTGAAAATATCCGTTTTTTTTATCCGTAAACGCGCAACGCCGTTTTGAATTCTGAAAAAGTCTTATGTTCATAGAGCATAGATTAGCCTAAGAAAAACCAAAATACAAGATAGGAAAATATAAACCGGAATCGCGAAACCTCATACAATTTTTCTGCCTGATTTTTTGTTTTGCGCAGACAAAGCAAAAAAACGACAAAACCGCAAATTTATAGATTTTGCAATTTGCAAGCGGATATATTTTTCCGCAAAAGAAATTTCAAAATAAAAGAAAATCGTGCGGAACTTTTTAATGAATCTAAAAATATCCGCACCATAGCAACTAAGTTAGGATTCTGTTATATTATGGTACATAACATCACATTTTCGGAGCAATTCGATGGCAAAAACTTTCGACGACAAAAAAATAATTTATACAATGGAACGAGTTTCCCGTTCATATGGAACTAAAGTCGTCCTAAAAGACATCAGCATTTCCTACTATTACGGAGCAAAAATCGGAGTTCTGGGTGCGAACGGAGCCGGAAAATCCTCTCTTTTCAAAATCCTTGCAGGAATCGACAAAGATTTTACGGGCGAAACTTCGTTGGTTCAGGGATTTACAATCGGCTATCTTGAACAGGAACCTGAACTCACTCCCGGAAAAACCGTTCTTGAAACCGTAAAAGAAGGCGTAAAAGAAATAACGGAACTTCTTTCAGAATTCGACAGGATAAACGAAGCGTTCGGAGACCCGGATGCCGACATCGACAAACTTTGCGCTCGGCAAGGCGAAGTCCAGGAAAAACTGGATGCATTGGACGCATGGAATTTGGACAACAATCTTGAACTTGCCATGGACGCACTTAGATGTCCGCCGCAAGACCAAATAGTTGACGTACTTTCCGGGGGCGAACGCCGCCGAGTTGCCCTTTGCCGTCTGCTTTTGCAAAAACCGGACATTCTTTTATTGGACGAGCCGACAAACCATCTTGATGCCGAAACTGTAGCCTGGCTTGAAAAACATCTTCACGATTATAAAGGAACGGTAATCGCAATCACCCACGACAGATATTTTCTTGATGAAGTGGCGGGCTGGATTTTGGAATTGGACAGAGGCGAAGGATTCCCGTTCAAAGGGAATTATTCAAGTTGGCTTGAACAGAAGCAAAAACGGCTTGCACTCGAAAACAAAACCGAATCCGCAAGGCAAAAAGAAATACAGCGGGAATTGGACTGGATTCACATGGGCGTAAAAGGCAGGCAGGCAAAGCACAAAGAGCACATCACCAGATACAACGAACTTATGGCGCAGGAATCAAAAAAACAGCTCAAAGACACGCAGATTTCAATTCCTGCAGGGCCGCGCCTTGGAAATCAAGTTATAGACATTGAAAACCTGACAAAATCATACGGCGAAAAACTTTTGTTCGACAAACTGAATGCGCATATTCCGGCAGGCGCGATAGTCGGAATCGTAGGGCCGAACGGAGCCGGAAAAACAACGCTTTTCAAAATGATTGCGGAAGAGGCAGGCTTAAAATCAGGCGAAAAACCCGATTCCGGGGAAATTCGTATCGGCTCGACGGTAAAACTTGTCTACGTAGACCAAATGCGTTCCGGGCTTGATGAAAACAAAACGGTTTACGAAACATTGGGCGGCGGTGCGGACATGATAAAACTTGGCGCAGTGGACGAAAAAGGCCATGCGCTTGAAGGCGGAATAAGAGAAGTGAACGCCCACGCTTATTGCGGTTGGTTTAATTTTGCCGGGGCAGACCAAAATAAAAAAGTCGGCGTGCTTTCTGGCGGAGAAAAAAATCGTCTGAATCTTGGAATGATGCTGAAGGAAGCGGGAAACGTGCTTTTGTTCGACGAGCCTACAAACGATTTGGATGTGCAGACAATCCGCTCGTTGGAAGAAGCGCTTGAAGATTTTGCGGGAAGCGCACTTGTTGTAAGCCACGATAGATGGTTCCTTGACAGAATCTGCACGCACATTTTGGCGTTCGAAAATAATTCGGAAGTCCGCTTTTTTGAAGGAAACTGGTCGGAATATGCCGAATGGAAAATGAAAGAATTCGGAGAAGAAGCGGGCGTTCCCAAAAGAACGGTTTACAGAAAACTTTCAAGATAATTTTTGGTTCAAAAGAAGGCGAAAATATGAAAAAAGCAAAATATTCCGTTGCAATTTTTGACATGGACGGCACAATTTTAGATACGCTTCAAGATTTAACGGATTCTATCAATTTTGCCCTAAAAGAAAACGGATTCATGCCGCGAAAATTGGAAGAAGTAAGAACATTCGTCGGAAACGGACTTGAAAAACTTGTAGAAAGAGCCGTTCCGGAACACACTCCGTTCCAGAACATTCAGCGGGTTTTGGAAAGTTTCAACGGATATTACACAGAGCACTGCGCCGTAAAAACAAAGCCCTACGACGGAATCGTGGAGCTTTTAAAAAATCTCAAGAACTGCGGATACAAGGTGGCGGTAGTTTCCAACAAGCCTGATTATGGAGTAAAATCACTGTGCAGCCAATATTTCGACGGGATTTTCGATTCTGCGGCGGGAATAAAAGACGGCACAAATCCGAAACCGTCCCCGGACACGGTAAACGGAATTTTAAAACTCCTTGAATGCAGCAAAAAATCGGCAGTCTACATCGGAGATTCCGAAGTTGACATAATGACTGCAAAAAATGCGGGAATAAAATGCATTTCCGTGGACTGGGGATTTAAGTCAAAGGAGTTCCTTATTGCAAACGGAGCGGAGGAAATTGTCGAATCCTGCGAGGAACTTTTTGACAAACTTACAAAGTAATTATTTTTTTGGGAGAAACATATGAAAAAATCAAAGAACAAAAATTTCGGCGAAAATCTGCTGGAAAACTACAAAAATTTTCTTGACAACGGAAAAACCGAACGTGAATGCGTTGCGCAAATAATCGAAGGGGCAAAAGCCAACGGCTACGTGGATATTTCCCAGGCGGACACGCTCAAAGCCGGCGACAAAGTTTTTGTCCAAAAGATGAACAAGGTTGTCGCCCTGTTCGAAATCGGAAGCGAGAACATCGAAAACGGACTCAACATACTTGGAGCCCACATCGATTCCCCAAGGCTGGACGCAAAACAAAATCCTATTTATGAAAAAGATTTCATCACATATTTGAATACGCATTATTACGGCGGAATAAAAAAATACCAATGGGTAACAACGCCGCTTGCAATTCATGGCATCGTGTGCAAAGCCGACGGAACAGCGGTGAATATCAACGTGGGCGAAGATGAATCCGATCCGGTTTTCTGCATTTCGGACATTTTGCCGCACCTTGCACAGGAACAGATGAAAAAAGCGGGAACCGAAATTATCAAAGGCGAAGACCTTGACGTAATAATCGGCTCGATAAAACCGTCAAAGAAAGATGAAAATTCCGATGAAAAAGATAAAAAGAAAAAGAAGGACGAAAAATTAACAAGTAAAAAAATAATCCTAAAACTTCTTAAAGAAAAATACGGAATAGAAGAAAACGATTTTGAATCCGCGGAACTTGAAATCGTTCCTGCCGGAAAATCCCGCGACTGCGGCTTTGACCGCTCTCTGATTTTGGGCTACGGACAGGACGACAGGGCTTGCGCATTCACATCGTTCGCCGCCCTGATGGATTCGGATAAAAAACCGAGCAGAACCAGTTGTTGTCTCTGCGTAGACAAAGAAGAAATCGGTTCTGTGGGAGCAACAGGAATGGGGTCTCATTTTTTCGAGAACGCACTTGCAGAAATTATCGCTCGCCTAAATCCGGAATACAGCGAACTTTCATTGCGCCGAGCATTGGCTAACAGCTATATGCTTTCAAGCGATGTGAACGCAGCTTTTGACCCGCTGAACACCAACCTATATGACAAGGACAACGCATCATTTTTGGGCGGCGGGCTTGTCTTCAATAAATACACAGGAAGCCGAGGAAAATCAGGCGCAAGCGACGCAAATCCTGAGTTCATCGCAAAACTAAGAGCCTGCATGACAAAAGCCGAAGTGAACTACCAAATGGCGGAACTTGGCAAAGTAGACCAAGGCGGCGGCGGAACAATCGCATATTTAGCGGCAAAATACGGAATGAATGTCCTTGACGCAGGGATTTCTGTGCTAAGTATGCATGCGCCGTGGGAACTTACAGCACAGGAAGACGTAAAACAGGCATATACCGGATACAAAGCGTTTTTGCAACTGAAATAACACACGGACAAACAATTTAGCCCCCGGAAGCGAATAATCCATCGTGAGTGCGCCATTTTAGAGAACCAAGCATTCCCCTTGATTCTTTTAAAATGGCGTTCTCATTTGCGGAAATCTTTGGTTACCAGCCTTAAATCTTTTTCAAGGGAGAATGGGCAGTCGGACGGACATTTTTAGGCATCGTTCATTGTGTAACGTCCCGTATGTCCGTCCCACGAATCGGGCAAAAGCCCGATTCGTGCAAGATGTCTTATGCGAGTTTTGCCTTCCGGCAAAACTCGTACAGGCGGAAGAAGCATAAACGGTTGTAAATCCAATACCACCGCCCCTCCCTTATTATCAGACCTTAAATTTCTTCACCTCGCCCACAAGGTTTCCTATGCTCTCCTTGTTCCTTATGGATATCTCGTTTATCTCCTGCACCGCGCAGTTTATCTGCGCCGTCCCCGCCGCCATCTCGGTTATGCTCGCCGCTATGCTGTCGGACATCAACCCGAGCCTCTCCATCTCCCCGGAGACAAGCGTGCTGTTCTTCAGCATCTCCTCCGCGCCGCCCTGCACAGACCGGGATATCTCGGCTATCTCACCTATCGCATGTATCACTTCCGCGCTGCGCTCGTCCTGCTCCCTCATGCTTCCCATCACGGACTGCTCGTTCTCCCTCGTCCGCTCGGCGAGCCTGAAAATGTTCTCGAACTCGACTTTCGCCTCCGCCGCAGAGCCGCTCACCTTCTTTATCTTGTCCTTCAGGTCGGTGAGGATTTTCACGATGTTCTTTCCCTGCGCCCCGGACTCCTCCGAGAGCTTTCGTATTTCGTCCGCCACCACGGCAAAGCCTTTCCCAGCCTCGCCGGCGTGCGCCGCCTCTATCGCCGCGTTCATCGCCAAGAGGTTCGTCTGTTCCGCTATGTTCTGTATCACCGTGCTCGCCTCCAGAAGAATCGCCGAGCCCTCGTCCACGTCGTGGCTCAGGTCCACCGTCTGCTCGATGATAGCCTTGCCGCCCTCGGTCGCCTCGTTCAGGTCCGTCAAAGCCTTCAGGTTGCTCTCGACCACGGAAGCGACGTTTCGGATGCTTGCCATCATCTCCGTCACCTTCGAGGACGACCTTCCGACGGTGGCGCTCTGCTCCTTGGCGGACGCGTCAACCTCGCCTATCGTAACCTGCATCGCCTGGAGCGACGCGCCGACGGCGACCACGCTCGAGGTGTGGTAGAGAATCTGCTTTTTCACGTTCTCGATGTTCGCGCTTATCTCGTTTATCGCGCTCGCCGTCTGGCTCACGTTCGTGGCAAGCGACGCCCCGACCTCTTTCATGGAGACGGCGTTGTCGCTCACGGAATGCACGGAGGCGCGAATCTTTTCTATCGTCTTGTTGAACGCGGAGGAAAGCCGCGCTATCTCATCCGCGCCCCTCACGGGAAGGCTGACCGTAAGGTCTCCGTCGCCCTCGGAGATGTTCTGTAGCTTGTCCGATGCCGACGCTATAGGACGGACAATGCGTTCTCCCAAGAAAAGCGCTGCCGTCAAAAAAAGCACCGCCAGCACTATGCCAAGGATAACAATCATCCTCAGAATGCCAATATACTCGGCAAAAACCTCATGCTTTTCTACCAGTCCTATAACTTTCCAATTAAGCCCATCAATGGTATGGAATTGGCAAATCCACTCTTTTCCGTCCATCGAAATTTCAATAGGAGTCAATTGCTTGCCTTGCATCAATTTCTGAAAATCAGCGACATTAACGTCATTCATATTTTTAAAATGGAAATCGGAATGCGCAGGATCGGCAAGAATCGTATTATCCGCTTGTATCAGCATAAAATATCCGGTTTTGCCAATATGCGATTCTGCAATCATATCGGTAAGCGTATCAAGCGAAAATTCTATGCCGACAGCACCGATAAATTCGTTGGAAGGCGAATAGATACTTTTTGTTTGGGCAACAACAGCATATCCCAAGATAGACATGAATGCATTCATTATGATGACTTTGCCCGGCTCTTTCGAGGCGGCTTCGTACCATGCGCGCTTTCTCGGGTCAAAACCGGCAGGAAAATCTTCATCAGAATTAGAAATAAAACCGCCCCACTTTGTCCCCATATAGGCTTCCACGTAGTCCGGAAAACTGTTTTTGAGCGTCTTAAAAAGATGCAATATATCACGGCTGTTTTTGTTCATTCTGGTTTCATCAAGTTTAGAAGGCTCGACAATATGTATGGCGGAATAAAGCGAATCGTCCGCATTACGCACGCAGTCCTGACTGACAAGAAAGTCCGCCATGTTTCCCGTATCTTCAAATAAATTTTCAACCGCATTCCCGATAGACATCAAACCGTTCGCCGTAATTTTATTGAAATGCGCGATGCTTACATTTTTCATGCGAGAGCCGGTAAACACCGACACGGTTAACAGCAACAATACAATCACAGCAGTAAATGCACTCAGTAATTGCAACCGGATAGAAAAACGCTTTTTCATTTAGACCTCCATTGTGTGTTTTCTTTGAATCGCAAAAAACAAAGAAAACGTCTTCCTCTATATCTTATTGTAAATCCGAACAAAGACCCCTTCCGTTCCTTTCGTCGGAACGGTTTCCTTGCAGTTAATTCTTCCTAACAAACGCATATGATTCATTTGCGCTACGGGAAATTGAGACTTCAAAAAAGAATTTAAGATTGCAAGAGCAGACAAAATAATAATAAGAAAAGCAAAAAAGAATAAAGCAATTGACCCGCACCATAAAACTAAAAAACTGAATAACT
>CALHVG010000061.1 GCA_938039145.1 uncultured Treponema sp. | reverse complement strand
AATTGAGACATATAATGCCGCAGAATCCGATTTTTCAGTTTGCTTTTTGAGTTTTTCCTGCAATTTTTAAGAGAAATGACATTCTAAAAGAGCAGTTTTCTTTTTTTAAGTTCATTCTCGGAATCGCTGCGTGAAAAATCTCGATAAGGCGGACGGATTTATTTTTTCAAGGACGAAGCAAAGTTTGCTATAAAATTACATAACAGCGGAACAGATTTTTTGTTCGCTGCATTTATTAAGTTTTATATCCTTAAAAAAATCTTAAAAAATTTAAAGTGCAATCGGAAATCTCGTTCTGCGCCGCGGGTTTTATTTTTCTTAAAAAAAAGGCTGTCCTTTGAGAAGCTATGGAAACTTCAGGACAGCCATGCCCATCAGGCAACCAAGGGCATGGGTGGGAGAGGAAAATGCCCTTGGCATTTAAACTATCGGCTTGATTCGGTTTTTTCTTTAGCATTTTTTGGATTTTTTATTTCCCGGCTTTCATAATTGTATTTTGTGCGCATTAATTGTATAGTTTTTGCATATTGCCTGTTGTTCATTTTATTTTGCTCATGATTTTGTGAGCGGTTTTCATGGAGATTTTTCCGATGAGAAATTTTTTTGTGTCTTTGCTGAAGATTTTTCTTCTTTTTGCGCTGTGCGTTTTTTCCGCATTTGCCGTATCTTTTCCGCTTTGGCTTTTTTCCACAAAAACACCTTCGGCGTATACGGCAGTATTTCTGTTCCTCTTTTTTGCGGCTTTTGTCTACGGAATCATAAAGGCTTTTAAAAAATACGGAATTTTAAGAACTGTCCGCGTGACAGTTTTTGTTCTTTCCTCATTTTTTGCGCTTTATGCGGCGGTAAAACTTGTTTTTCTTGATATGAGGATTCCTGCCGTTTTGGTGATTGCGGCTGTTTTAGTTTTTGAAGTATTTTTTATGCGCATTACGGGAAAAAAATTGCAGAAAAAAAATAGTTTTTTAAAACCGGCACGATTTTTTGTTCCTCTTGCTGTTTTTATTTTTTTTTCGGGACTACTTTGCGCGGTTGAAATAGATGTTGCTCGTTTGCCAATAATAAATGAATTAAGACGGAGCGACATAAACTTTTTGCAGCTTCAGGAAGCCGTAAAGGAAAACGACAAACTTTTTTTCGCGCAGAAAAAGGCAGTCTCTGAATTTTTTGTGTATGAATGCGGAAAAAAAGACAATCTTCTTTCGCTTGCATCTTCCACAGGGATTCCATACGACACACTTTCGACTGTAAATTCCGTTCCTGACGTGTCTTCGCCGCTTGAGGGAAAAATCATAGTTATTCCGACTGTAAAAGGGCTTTTTATTCCTGAAAAACCTAAGTCTGCCGTTGAAATTCTTCTTTATAAAGAGCATAAGGATTCCTTGGAAAATGCGCCTTTTTTTGAAATCGGCTCAAGGAAATTCTTTTTTCTTGAAGGAAAGCGTTTTTCTCCTTATCAAAGGCTTTTTTTTCTGGATTCGGCGTTCAGCCTTCCCTTGGATACAAACGCGATAACGTCCGAGTTCGGATTAAGAAAAAGTCCTGTTTACGGAACTTGGAAACAGCACAACGGAATAGATTTTGCAGCTAAGGTTGGAGACAGTGTTTACGCCTGCAAGCGAGGGACTGTCACACTTGCAAAAAAAAACGACATTACATTCGGGAATTACGTAATCATAACGCATGACGGCGGGCTTACAAGCGTTTATGCACATCTTTCTGAATTGTACGTAAAGCACGGGGATATTGTTAACGGCAGGGATATAATCGGAAAGTCGGGAGATACGGGGCAGGTTACAGGCCCGCATCTTCATTTTGAGATAAGGCGGAACGGAAACGCACTTGACCCGAGGTCATTGCTTCCCGTATGATTTTTCTATTGAGTTTTTGGTTCCCTGAAATTCTCTGTTCATAATTTGAATATTGATGTAGAATTATTAAGATGAGTTTAAAATCAGCAAAGTTTCTTGCATTTGTATCGTTTTTTCTTTTTGCAAAATCAGTTTTGCCTGCGGAAAATTTCCGTGTGCGGAAGGTTCATTTTGCGCTTCTTGAGGATTCTCCTTCGTCCGAATCTACCTTTGTTACAGGAATAAACGACAGCATATGCGTGAAATTTCCCGAAAGTCATGAATTTATAGAGGGAATCGAAGTTAAGGTTCAGATTCCTTCAGCCGTGTCTTCATGGCAGGACAGCGTTGCGTTTTCGCTTTACGATAACATTTCGCCGGTTCCGAAGGAAAACAGGATAGACTATTCCGGAACAAGGCTTTTTCTTCAGCCGCTTCCGCCTAAAGTCTACTGGACAGCGCAGATTCCGCTCAGCAAAAACGCATCTTCTATAAAGGACAGTGCATACACTACAAAAATAAACGTAATTCCGGACATAAAATCTGGTTTTTCGTTTATAAGATTTATGCAGGTGATGAAGGGCGTTCCTGAGGAAACTTTGAATTCGACGCTCACCGTAACCGTTAAGCCTTGCCTTTCTAACATGGGACGCATAACGCTTTTCCTTGAAGGGGAGAACTCGGATGTAATCCATCCTGTTGACGTGTTTATGGACGGAAATGCGCTTTTGTCTCACTTTGAGGGAAAAACTCATTCCGCGCTGATGAAGCCCGGGCTTTACAATTTGAACATTCAATCCGCGGATTACAGAAGCGAGGTTCGTTCCGTGGTTGTGGAACAGGCAAAAAACACTTTTGTGCGGATTTCTCTAAAAAGTCTTCAGCCGCGGCTTTCCGTTACGGCGCCCGACAATGCGGATATTTTTCTTGACGGAAAGAAAATTACCGAGACCGGAAAGGATTTTGAGATTTCGGAGGGAGAACATAGAATCCGTTTTGTGCTTGGAAACTATGAGGTGATTAGGAATATTTCGGCGGAAAAAGGAAAGTCCTATGCGGCTAACCTTAACGTCGACTTAAAAATTTTAGAGGAGTAGAAAATGAAAAAAGAACAGATTGCGTCCATGATTGACCACACTCTGCTTAGTCCTACGGCGGGCACAAGAAAAATCACAAGGCTCTGCACGGAAGCTAAAAAATACGGTTTTGCTTCCGTCTGTGTGAATCCGGTAAATGTCTCGATTGCGGCGGCTGAACTTGCGGGAAGCAAAGTGAAAGTCTGCACTGTGGTCGGTTTTCCTTTCGGTGCAAGTTCGTCAAAGGTAAAAGCGTTTGAGGCAGCCACTGCGATTAAGGATGGCGCGGACGAAGTTGATATGGTAATCGATGTTGCTGCCGCTTTGGACGGAAGGCTTTCGAATGTTCAGTCGGATATTCTTGACGTGGTGGAGGCTTCTAAAAAAGCGGGAAAAGAACTCGGAAAAAATATATTGGTCAAAGTGATTCTTGAAACTTGCTTTCTTGACGACAAAACCATTTCCGATTGCTGCAAGTGCGCCGTAAAAGCCGGGGCCGATTTTGTAAAAACATCGACGGGTTTTGCAACTCCCAAAGACCAGTCCGGAAAGCTTCTTCCGAACGGAGCTTCAACATATCATGTAGAGCTCATGAGAAAGGCGGTAGATTCCAATTGCGGAGTAAAGGCTTCGGGCGGAATACGAAGCTCAAGGGCGGCGGCGGATCTTGTTATGGCAGGAGCCAGTAGAATCGGCGCATCAAGCGGAATTCAGATTCTTGAAAACTGGGACGAAAGCAAAGAACTTCCCGTTTGGGAGAAGTAATTATCTTTTTATCCAGTAAAAAAAGCCGTCTTTCACTTTTGTTCCGACTTTTTTCTGTTCATACAGTTCTGAAAGAAGGCTTTTTACTGTTGAATGAACAAGAGCGAAGTTCACGGATCTTGAATGTATCTTGAACTTGATTATCGTTTTTGCAACCAGTGCTTCCGTTGTAAGATTTTTTTTGTTCAATGCATAGTTTATGTAGGCGATGAGTTTTTCAAGAGCCCTGATATTTCCGGTGATTGTTTCTTTTATTTCGTCCTTTGTTCCGGGAACAAGACCGTGAGATTGAACAAAAAAATCTGCGTCCATGTCCAAAAGTTTTTTCATTGTGGAAAGAGCAGCTAAGGGTTCTTCCTGAAATGAAATTTTCGATTTGAAAAGTTCGTCCAGCCCAAGATACGAGTCTCCTGTGAAAAATACGCTTTTTTTGTTCCTGCCCTTGTAAAGAATTCCAAGTTGTTCTGCGGAATGACCTGAAAGGTCTGCAAAAGAGATTTCGGAGCCGTCTTCCAGCGTGATTTTATCGTCTTTGTTTATTATTCTTGTAGGCTCGAAATTCTCTTTTAGGGAATACCACATTCTGAGTTCCGGGATTGCCTTTCCTCCCCATATGTGGTTTACGTTCGAGAAAGTGTCATCTGTTATTTTTGTCTCTTTTTTTGAAATCCACACCTCGGCTGAATGCGTCGCCTGTAAAAATGCGTTTCCGCCTACGTGGTCGGAATGTCCATGAGTGTTTATGACGGCTCTTATCGAAAATCCATCAGGAAATATCACGCAAAGTTCTTTAAGGATTTCTTCCGCATAATGCCGGTCCGTGCCTGTGTCAATCAGGTAGATGTGGTTTTTCTTTCCCGACGGCGCATTTATCACGCCCACGTTCGTAAATCCCGGAATGAAATACACGTTTTCAAACAGTTTTCGATGTGCCATGTTCGCCTCCAAAATAAAAAAGGCGGTCCTGAAAATCAAGACCTGCCTTTCCGTATTTTTGAAATTTCAAGGAAACTAGATTTTAGCCGCCTTGATTTCTTTTACCGTGTAGTCGTAATTGTATTCGTTTATCTGGAACTTTATGCTGTCGCCGACCTTGTGGTCCATGATTGCATTTCCGAACGGAGCCATGTACGAGATGATCTTGTTTCCCGGATCAGATTCCCATGGTCCAAGGAGTGTGTATTCCTCGTCTTTTTTGCTGTAGTTGTTGTGCAATGTAACGACGGTCGCAAACGACACAATGGCGGTGGTTATCGTAGTAGGATCGAAGACAATCGCCCTATTCAGTTCCGATTGTATCTTTGTGGCTTTTTGGTTCAGTTCCTGCTGGTATTCCTTTGCCGCCTTGTAGTCCTGGTTTTCCTTGAGGTCGCCCTTGTCCCTTGCGTCCGCGATTGCCTTTGCGTTCTCCGGAATTTCCACTTTCTGAATCCGCTCCAGTTCGTCCTGCTTTTCCTTGAGTTTTTTTGCCGTTACATACATTCCCTTAGGAGTGCTGGATTTTTCTTCGGAAACATGGAATTTAAACTCCGGATATTTTTCAAGGATTTTGTTTCTAAGCTGTTGCTTGTAAGAAGGGTCAAGGTCGGCAAGGTCGTCCACGAGCGTGTACATCCTTTTTATCGTCTCTTCGTTGTTGGAAAGCATATAGGATAGAAGAGCCTCGTCCTTTCCGAACAGGAGCTGCGTCGCGTTCTTGTTGACTTTCTTGTTTTCCGTCGTGTTAACGTGGTTCGATATTTCCCGGAACGTAAGTTCGACAAGCTGGATAAGCGTGATGAGCTGTTTTTCGTAGGTTACTGCAACCGCCTTATACCAGTCTTTCTGTTGACATTCCTTGAAGAAGTACAGGACGGCGTTCCTGTAGTCCTTGGAGTTTTCATAACAGGTCGTGACAAGTTTTTGGATTTTTTCGACTTGCCCTGCGTTTATGAGGGTTTCAAGCATCTCTCCGCTAAGAACTGTCGGGAAAAGCTTTATGTATTCGTCTGTCCAGTTTGGAAGCATCTTCACGCTTGTAAGGAAATCCTTTCTAAGCGAGGTGTTCTTTGTGTCCTTGAGCATAAGATACATTTCGCGAGGATCCTGGATTTTTTCGTAAATCTGCTGGAAAGTCCATTTTACCGGGAACGAAAGCTGCTTGTTCGTCGATGTTATTCTAAGAACCACAAGGTAACTTGCGACCAGCTGCTCCGTGATTTTTACAGGCTGTTCCGAGTTTTCAAGCGCCTTCACGAATCCTGCAAAATAGTTGAACATATCGGCGAACATCTCGCTTGACTTGTCGGTCTCGTCGGAATCCACGAATCTCATGAGCGTGTCTATTCTTGCGAAAAACTGCTTTTGCGCCTTGAATTCGTTGGCAAGTTTTTCTTCCTTGCTGATTTCGTGGTCGCGCACCGTGTAAAGGCTTATGTCGTTCGGGTTCACGCCGAATTTTGCGTTCGTCTCAAGGATATGCTTTGCAGCGGTGTTCCATGCCGTCCATTCGCTTGCGCTAAGAACTGAAGGAACGAGTTCCGCCTTTATTTTCTTGAAGTCGCAGTTGTTATTGAAACTCTTTATTATCGTCTCAAGCGTCCATTCTTTGTCGTTCTTTACTTTCTCTTTAAGCGGAATGCGTTTGGGTTTTCCTGTGGCTTCGTCGATTATCGCCTTTCCTTCGTCGTCGGTGAGTTCCACAAAGTTTTTCGCCTTTATGACCCAAATGTGCTTGTCCGAAAGCGGGGTCAGCGCGGAAATCGCCATCTTTAGCGACATTGAGTTCAGCACCTTCACCTTTTTTCCGGGCTCTTTTTTCGAGTCCGCTGTCTTTCCGAACCATATGGAAAGCTGGTCGGAATCGACTTTCTTTATGATTCCGACGCCCCACGCCTTGTGGAAGACGTAGTGTCCGACATCGAACGCTATGTGTTTTTCAAAATCTCCTATCGCCTCGAAGACATTCCTGTAGGACTGCTCAAGATTCGAAGAGCGTATGTATTCTTCAAGATGGCTGTGATTTTTGTAAAGCCCACGGTAACATTCGGTTATGTCTTTTCTTGCCCATGTGTCCTTCTGGTCGAGCGTAAGAAGTTCTTTCAGAAGGTCGATGGCTATTCGCCAGTCTTTTTTGTCCTTGTAGTAGTTGTAGAGTTCCTGAAGGAGAATGGCTGTTTTGTCGTCGCCAAGAGTTTTTGCCACCTTACGCTTTACAAGCTGGAAAAAGTCGATTTCTTCGGGAATCAGTTTCACAAGCTTTGACCACAGTTCCTTTGTCGCGGTCATATTCCCGTTGTTCACGTACCTAAGGATTGCCTTTTTGTAGTATTCCTTTTTTTTCTCGTCGTCCCCGATCGCTTCGAAGTGTACCGCAAGGTCTTTTGCGATGTCCGCCTCGTCGAAGTCCAGTTTCACAAGCTGAACGCATAGAGCCCAAGCCCTGTCGTCGTTCTGTGCTCTGTAATAGTCTATCAGAGTCCTTAGAGCGAACCTGTTGTTCGCGTCCTGCTCGATTATGCTTGTACAGAGATATTCGACCACGGATTCCTTGTGGTTTTTCTGAAAGATATCCACAAGGGAAACGATGTTCGAGTTGTCAAGGGCATCCTGATGCAGTGAAAGCATGCCCGAAATGTATAGAGCGATTATACTGTCCTTCTGGTGGGAAAGATGTTCGTCGCAGATTTCCTGTAGTTCTTTGACGCAGTTTTCGTTCCGTGCTTTTTCGACGATGGCCGCAAGCTCGATCAACTTGTCCTTTGAATAATTGCTTATGGATGCCCGGGTCCAAGTCTCTTCCCTAAGCATGTCCTGAACGGATTTGATTAATTCTTCAGCCATAAAAAAACTCCTAGTCTAAAATTCTTACTAACTCTTGAAATACTCTGCCAAAATCAGTTTTACGTAAAATCTACTATTTCACGTAAAGATTATAGATAGATGTATCTAACACTTTAATTTTAAGTAATATCTCATTGATAAGCTTCTCATCCGAAACAGCCTGACAGTAGTCAACAAGCCAAAAATATAGATTCAAAAGACGCGGCGTATGAAAAGGTGTTACCCTCGATGGATCTTTGTGTTCGTTTTCCAACGAAAAGATTTCCTGCTTCAGCCGGCTAACCTCTCTGGATTTCATGGAACGCTTTACGTTGAACACCCCCCAAATGACTCCGTACACAGGAATCCAAACTTTAAGCATATCGCCCGACAGCCCTTTTCCCGCCGTTTTTTCCACAAGCCTTTTTATAAGTTGGGAATCAAGAAAATCTATGTCTATCTTCTTGAAATCTATGTAGAACGCCTCCCTGAATAGAACCTTCGATGCCTTGTCGTCTCCGCAAAGCGCATAGCAGTCCGCAAGATCCGCTATGACATCCGCCTGTCCCGTCCTCAACTGGTTCGCCTCTGACAGAGCCGTTTTTGCGTTGTCGAATTCTCCCAGTTTTTTGTAGCATAGACCGACTTTCCTGAGGACTTCCGCTCTTTGCGTGGGATCCGATTCGTCCAAAAGCCTTGAAAAATTTCGCAGAGCCAAAGAGAACACGCCCCTGCATACTGCATACATTGCAGGCTCATAGCGGTCCTCCTGTCCACTGAATGCCGTAAGAAAATTTTTCCATTCCGCAAGGATGGTCTCACCTCGCTCGAACGGGCCTGAATCATCAGGAAGGCTTAGGATTATGTCCTGCCAAAAAATGCAGCACTTTCCGGTAAAGAAAATCTCCCTGCTGTCAAGTCCGTAAACAAAACTGTTGTCCAGAACTTTTTTAGCCTGAATGGGGTTTCCTGACTCAAGATAGGAAAGAGCTTCTTTTAGTCCGGTTTCTGCCAGTTTTTCCATACAGTGGTCTCAATATATACCAAAACGGACATTTTAGTCAATGGATTTTCAAAATTTGGTAAAATACGGAGCAAAGTTTATACTCGCTTTATATCAATCTGTCAACACTTTTTGAAGCCATTGTCAATATAAAAAAATGTAATAGGTTTACGAAAAAAAATATATTTTTTATAGAAATAAAATATTTAGGCATTTTTAAGCCGCTTTTATAAAGGATTTTTAGATAATTTTTTTATGTAAAATCTCAAGTCCGATTTTGAAATTTTTAAGAAAACATAAAATCTCCCGTAAGATTTTTTAATTCGTTCTCATTTTTGTCCGTGAAATAAAAATAAATCGCATTTTTTATGAGCAAGCAGATTTTTGCGCTTCTTATATTGAACATTGCGAATAATTCCCGTTTCTGTTATTATTGACAGAATGAATAAGATATTGCTTTCCCCGTCTTTGCTTAGTTCTGATTTTTCGGATCTGCGGAATGCCGTCCGCATTGTAGAGGGTAATGGCGGTTCTGCGGTTCATATAGACGTGATGGACGGCCGTTTTGTTCCTGAAATTTCATACGGGCAGCCGGTTTTGCGTTCGATAAGGTCTTTGACCAGCCTTCCGTTTGACGTGCATCTTATGGTGGAGCATCCCGAAGCCCAGGTGGATTCTTTTTCGGAAAGTGGTGCGGACTGGATAACGTTCCATCACGAAGCGTCCGTTCATTCTAACAGGCTTTCCGCTCATATCCGTTCTCTTGGGAAAAAAGCCGGAATATCTATAGTTCCGTCTACTCCCGTTTCTGCGATTTACGAGATGCTTGAATATGTGGACATTGTTCTTGTGATGACGGTAAATCCCGGATTCGGCGGACAGAGCCTTATTCCTTCGTGCGTAAGAAAAATCTCTGCTTTGAAAGAATTCAGGGAAAAAAACAATCTTGATTTTAAGATTTCCGTGGACGGCGGAGTGAATTCTTTCAATATAAAGGATGTGGTTTCCGCAGGGGCGGACATAATTGTCTCCGGCTCGTCTTTTTTTAGCGGCGAACTGAAGTTGGAGTAGGTGATTATGAAGAAAGGTTTTTCGGTTTCTCTTGCGTTTCTTCTTGTGCTTGCGTTTTTTCCGTTCCGTGTGCATGGAAGCGAGAATGACGTGGCGTCGGCAGCGTTTTCTCAAGGCGCGGAAGCTTTCCGTTCCGGGGAATGGATGAGCGCTGTTTTCATGCTGCGCCGTGCGGTCGCCTATCCTGAAAACTACAACCAGGAGACGTGGTATATGCTCATAACGGCGGAAATGTATGCGGGCGAGTACAGGTCTGCGTTTCAGGATGCGGAGACTTACCTTAAAAGTTTTCCCGACAGCATTTACGAGTCCCATGTTATGTACCACAAAGGAAGGGCTTTGTTCTATCTCGGAGAATACGAACGAGCCGTGCTTCTGCTCGGCGATTTTTGCCATCTGCACCCGGATCACGAGATGTATGCCGCAGCCCTTTTTTGGATTGCGGAATCTTTTTACGCCACGTACAACTACAAAGAAGCCGCACCCCTTTACTCAAGGATAGTGAACGAGTTTCCCGACGATCCCAAGGCGGGAACGGCGCAATACAGGCTTGGCATGATAGCCCAAAGCGAAAGGGAGGAAAAACTTCTTTATCTTCTGAAGGAAACCGGAGAGGAATATCTTGCGGCAAAGGAAGAGTACGAAAGGCTTTTAAAGATTTCTGGTTCGGACGGAGCTGCGGACATAAGAAGACGCATAATGGATCTTCAGATGAGGAACGCAGAACTTGAGAAAAAAATATCCGAGTTGGACGGCGAAAACTCAAGTTTGAAGGACGAACTTTCTGCGGCAGGGCGGAAAATTTCGGATTTTCAGAGCAGGAACGACGAGATTCTGAACGCGCTGAAAATGAAGGCAAGGACGGCAGAGCAGTTTCTGCAAAAAAAAGAGGCTGAGGGGGAGCGAAAATGAGGCTTAACGGAAAAACGTTTTTCTTTTTTATCTTTGCGCTTCTTTTTGCAAGTTCGTCTTTTTCCGCAGACAAAAAAAATGCCAAGACTAAAAAGCCTTCCAAGCCGAACAAGGTTAAGGTTGTCGCGGTTGTAAGCGACGAGGGGTCTTTTCAGGCGAAGGCGGTTGAAAACAGGGTGGGAAACGTAAAACTCGTGCTTAGAGGCTCGTTGGGAAGTTTTCAGATATATGCAGTGGATTCCGATGAGACAGAAATTCCTGTTCTTTCGACGCTCGATGATTTTGTTTCTTCGTACTTTTCCGTTCTTGTCGGAAAAAAAGAATACAGGATGTACGAGAATAGCGGTGTCCTTGCAGGTACAAGAAAGACCGATTTAGGGGCGCAGGTAGTCTACGTTGTTCCCGAAGAAGTGCGTCTTCTTGTGAAATTCGAGACGATGAAATCCGGTTTTTCGGACAACGAGGATATGATAAAAATCACGGCTGTCGTAAAAAACACCGGAAAAAAGGCGGCGGACTTTGCTCTGAAGAACGTGCTTGACACAACGCTTGGTGAGCAGCGTGGACCGCACTTTTCTACGGCGGAAGACTCGGCTATAAATTCTGAAATGCAGATAAGGAAGTTCGACAAAGTAAGATGGATGAGCTCCGGGAATCAAAAAGTGAGTATGCAGGTGTTTTTTTCGGGCGGCGACATCTCCGTTCCTGAGGTCGTTTCCCTTGCGAACAAGGATTTTATTTCGCTTCCTTCGTGGATTCCGAACGCCATTCGTTCCAGGAGTTTTGATTCCGTCCTTTCGTACAACAATTCTGCAATCTGCATAAACTGGGAGAAAGTAAGGCTTATTCCCGACGGAGAGGCTTCGTTCATCTATTACATTGCGTTGACTACGGACGGGAAAAAGATTAATGGAGAGGATTTTATAGCCTCCATCGAAAAGATACTTAAAGAAAACGGCGACATCCAAAAATATTCCGTGAAGGAATTCGAGGATGCGTATCAGAAGGCTTTGACATACGCAGATCAGGGCGATTATGAGAACGCAATGACTATAGTCCTATGGCTTTGGGAAAAGCCCGAACACAGGAACGGAAGGCTTGAATCGCTTAAAAATTATATAGCAAAAATGCTGGACGCTTCACGTTCGGAAGATTTTGAAAAGAAGTTGGCTGAGCTTAATGCGAATATGCCCTACACTGAAGGCGGAAAGGCTTCTAATGAAAAAATCGACTATGGCTATGTGCATGAGCTGATTCAGAAAATATATGCGCTTGAGTCGGGAAGCGATGTGGACAGGGCAGAGATAATGCGGCTTAATTCCGAACTCGATGCCGCTATGGACGATTTGAGAGACTGACAGATGGCAAAGGATGCGATAGGAATAGCCGAATATTTGATGAGGCGGCGGCAGTTCGATAAAGCCATAGACATACTGGAAGTGAGAGCCGCCTATTACGAGGGAAATCTTAGATATTTTGTCCTTCTTGGGACGGCGTACCTTTACACGGGGGACACCGGCTCTGCTACGGTGAACTTCCAGAAGGCAAGGGGAATAAGCCTTACGGACATAAACCTTCTTTTGGGGCAGGCGGCAATTTTTCTTAGGCGAGGAGACACCGACAGGGCGATAAATTATTACATGGACATTCTGGATAAAGATCCGTCCAACAAGACAGCTTTCAAGGCGATGGAATTCATAAGGACTCACGGGGATTTTGACACAATCTGCAAGTGGAACGATTCGGGAAAACTAAAAAAGTTCTACCCTCCGCTAGGTTTTAATCCTAATAGGATATGGGATTTTGTATTTCCGGTTCTTGCCTGCGCGTTGGGATTTTTTATTGTGTTCAAGGCGGTGAATTTTAAAGGAAGACCGCTTTTTCAGGCTGAGCGGCGAACTGACCTTTCGGCGTTTAACCTTTCGATTGACGAAAGATCTTCCGCTCAGGAGTCCGACCTTTCTTCCGGTGCGTACCGCTATATCCTTTCGGCAAAGGAAATAAATTCTTCATACGAAAAAGCATTGAAATATTTTCAAGGATATTCTGACAATCTTTCTCAGATTGAGATAAATAGAATTCTGAACTCGAACGCGTCTTTGGTAATAAAACGGAAGGCGAGAGCTTTGATGGGCTATCTTGAGTCCCCGTCGTTCGACACGATAAAGGATTCGCCTTCGTTCGAGGATGTGGAGACGGAAAGTCCTCTTTATCTTGATTGCTGGGTGTCGTGGTCGGGACGCATTTCAAATGTTGTCCGCACGGAAACAAGCTTTGAGTGCGATTTTCTTGTAGGCTACGAGACGATGGAAAAACTTGAAGGAATCGTAAGGCTCAGATTCGCTTTTCCGCCCGATGTGGTTCTTGATAAGCCCGTATCGGTGCTTGCAAAAATCTCTTCCGACGGCGGAAAACTTTTGCTTGAGGGAAAAAGCGTCTATCAGAGCGTGAATAGTCCCGTAATCTCAAAACAGGATTTTTGAAAAACGCCTGCTTTTCGGCGTTTTTTTCGAGTTTAAAAATATTGGTAAAAAGGGGTGGGAGATAAAAAAATCGTCCTCTTTATATCAGTTTTTATAAAAAAAATTACTATAACTTGTAAAGGAAATTAGAATTCTTTTTGCAAAATTTTTGGAGGACAGTGTTATGACTGACGCTTCTGTTGACAAGGCGGAAAAACTGAAGGCTCTTGAAGCTGCAAGGCTTCAGATTGAAAAGCAATACGGTCAAGGCTCGCTTATGAAGCTGGGGGATAAAAGGGATACGGCAGGGATAGAGGTTATTCCTTCCGGTTCCATCATGCTGGACGAGGCTTTGGGAATCGGCGGTTATCCGCGCGGCCGCATAATCGAGATGTACGGACCTGAAAGTTCCGGAAAGACGACGCTTGCCCTTCACGCCATAGCGGAATCTCAGAAACTTGGAGGCATAGCGGCGTTCGTCGATGCCGAACATGCGCTTGACCCTGTATATGCGAAAAATCTCGGCGTGAACACGGATGAGCTTTGGCTTTCCCAGCCGGACAGCGGCGAGCAGGCTCTTGAGATTACTGAACAGCTTGTCCGCTCCGGTGCGGTGGACATAATCGTTGTGGATTCCGTGGCGGCGTTGACTCCGCAGAAGGAAATCGAGGGCGACATGGGAGATGCCCAAATGGGAATTCAAGCACGCCTAATGAGCCAGGCTCTAAGAAAACTCACAGCCATAGTCGGAAAAAGCAACTGCATAATCATATTCATAAATCAGATTAGAATGAAAATCGGTGTAATGTTCGGAAATCCTGAGACCACAACCGGAGGTCAGGCGTTGAAATTTTACACGTCGGTAAGGCTTGAAATTCGCCGCATAGAATCCATAGAAGGAAAGGGCGAGGAAGATGCCGTCGGAAACAGGGTCAGGGTGAAGGTTGTAAAAAACAAAGTTGCGCCCCCGTTCAGGCGTACGGAACTTGACATATATTTCGGAAAAGGAATATCAAGATGTGCAAGCATACTGGATTCTGCGGTAAAGCACGGAATCATAGATAAGAGAGGAGCATGGTTTACTCAGGGCGAGACAAAAGTCGGTCAGGGACATGAAAACGCCGTACTCTTCCTTGAGCAAAATCCTGAATACACTACAAAGATTGAATCCCAGCTGAGGGAAATGCTTTTTCCGGGGCAGGTTATAAAGGCAAAGGACGGAAAAAAAGCGCTTTCCGATGAGGCAAAACCGACTAAAAATACAGCAAAAGAAGCTGCAAAACCCGCCGCGGAAAAAGATTCCGCTCAGGGAAAACTTCTTTAGCGATGGATGTGCTTTTGGGGCTTGGCTCAAATTCGGATTTTGCGGGGCTTTCTCCTGTGGAACTGATAGCCGCAGGAGTTTCCTCGCTTTCCCGTCTTGTAAAGGACATGAAAACCTCCTCGCTTTACAGGACGCGCGCCATGTACGTCGAAGCTCAGGAAAGTTTTTTCAACGCCGTGATTTACGGAAAATTGTCTTCCTCTCTTTCGCCTTTTTCGTTTCTTGAAAAAATACATCGAATAGAAGCCGAGTTTGGAAGGGACAGGGAAAAAGAAATTCGCTTTGGACCTAGAAGCCTTGATATAGACATCGAGGAATTCGGCGATATGAAAATTGATTCGGATAGCCTTACTCTTCCGCATCCAAGACTTCATGAGCGTGCGTTTGTTCTTGTTCCGGCTCTTGAGATTTTTTCTGAATCTGCCGATGAAAAAAAGAAGGAAAGGTTTGCTTCCTTATTGGGAAAACTTCCGGATCAGGGGGTCGAAAAATGCCCTGAAGAGATTCAGGTGCGGTTTCGAAATCTGATTCGCATTGAAACCCGATAAGGATTTCGACCTTGGAAAAGGCGGATTCACATGGAAACACAGGAAAAAAACACGGCATCTTCTTTTACGGCGATAAGAGAAGCTGATGGCGACAAGCGAAAATTTTCTGCAGGGGAATTTGAAGGTCCCCTGGACTTGCTTTGGTATCTGATTCATAAAAGCGAGATAAACATCTACGACATCCCGATTGCCGAAATCACCGAGCAGTATCTTGAGTATCTTGATTACGCTGTCCAAACAGACCTTGGAGATTTGAGCGAATTCTACAGATGGGCGGCTATGCTTCTTTGCATGAAAAGCCGTATGCTCCTTCCGGTGGAGATTGATTATGAAGACGAAGAAATCGAAGACCCAAGGCAGGAACTTGTCGACAAGCTTATCGAATATCAGAAATTCAAAAAACTTTCCGAGCTGATGGAAAAAAAAGAGGACGATTCCGAATGGACGTTTGAGCGTTCCAGAATCCAGCGTGTTCTTCCGTTCGAGGACAGGGAGTCGGACTGGGAGGAGGTCGATACCTGGGAGCTGCTTCTTCAGATGCAGAAAATGTTCAAAAGCATGATGAAGGAGTATTCCAACGACGCGATTTTGAATATGTACGAAGAAATCTCAGTGAACGAAAAAATCACTCTGATGAACGAACTTCTTGAAAAAGGCGGCGAATGTATGTTCTCGCAGCTAATAGTCAGGGAAGGAAACGAGATGGACGTGATATGCGCGTTCATGGCAATCCTTGAGGCTGTAAAGTTCAAGCTCATCCGAATTCTTCAGAATAGGATTTTCGGAGACATAAAGCTCATAAAACGAGGGGACGCGGATATGTCGGACATGAAAATCACTGTTGATACGGTGGAAAGCTCTTCCGAAGAACAGCCAAATATTCTATAATCCGGTCTACATATGGAACTGGAAAACGAAACCGCACTTATTGAGACCGTGCTTTTTCTTGAAAGCGAACCTGTTACGGAAAAAAACATTTCAAACATAGCCCGCCTTTCCGAGGATGTGGTAAAAAAATGCATAGAAAATCTGAAGGAAAAATATCTTGCAAAAAGTTCAGGCTTTGAACTTGCGATGATAACCGGCGGCTGGATTCTTGTTCCCAAGCAGGAATACTGGGATCTTCTTAGGGAAAGGTACGGCGAAAAAAACGCAGGCCGCCTTTCAAAGTCCGCGCTTGAGACGCTTACAATAATCGCATACAGGCAGCCGATTACAAGGAGCGAAATTGAGCAGTTCAGGGGAGTGAGCGCGGACAGCATGATACGCCTTCTTTGCGAAAAAGAGCTTATAAAGGAAGTCGGTCGAAAAGATGTCCCCGGAAAGCCTGTTCAGTTCGGGACTACAAAAGAATTCCTGAAATTCTTCAGGCTGAACTCAATAGCGGAATTGCCGCGACTTGACGAAGGCGAGGAGCAGAGGTTTGAACTTGCAAGATAACATAAAAGACAAAAACGGCTCGGAAAGTATTAGGCTTCAGGTGTATCTTTCTCGCTCCGGAGTTGCAAGCCGCCGCGCTTCCGAAAAAATAATCCTTGACGGACGGGTAAAGGTGAACGGCAAGGTTGTAACGGAACTTGGAACGAAGGTTTCTCCTTCGGATGAGATTTTTCTTGACGATGAAAAACTTTCTATTGAAGAAAAGATGCGCTACGTGCTTTTGAACAAGCCTTCCGGATATGTCTGTTCGTTGAGTGACGAAAAGAACCGCCCTGTCGCTTCGGAGCTTCTTAAAGAAAAATACCCCGAACGACTTTACAATGTCGGAAGACTTGATATGTTTTCCACCGGACTTATAATTTTTACGAACGATGGGGAATTCGCAAAAATTTTAAGCCATCCGTCAAGCGAACTTGAAAAAGAATATATAGTTGAAACAAGCGTAACTCTTCCCTGGGATCTTGCGGAATCCTTCGAGAAAGGCATAAGAATCGACGGCGTTTTTTACAGATGCAAGGAAGCCCACGACGTGAACGCGCGGCGCATGAAAATCGTCCTTGTGGAAGGAAAAAATCGTGAAATCAGGAAGGTTTTTGCTTCCAGAGAAATTGGTATAAAACGCCTTGTCAGGGTGCGCATAGGAAACGTCCAGATAAACGGACTTAAACCGGGCGAATCCAGGGAACTTACTGAAAGCGAGGTCCAAGGGCTTCTTAGGCTTTGCAAGAGGAGTTTTTTATGATAATAGCGATTGACGGTCCTGCGGGAACGGGAAAAAGCACCATTGCTTCTCTTATAGCAAAAAAACTGAACATAACCTATCTGAACAGCGGAAGTTTTTACAGAGCGTTGACCATGGCTCTTCTTGACGGGAATGTGCCTCTTTCGGATCAGGACGCTGTTGTTGATTTCTGCAAAAAACAAAAACTCGATTACGTAGACTCGCATCTTATATTGAACGGAATCGACGTGGAATCACATTTGCACGACGACAGGGTAAGCGGACTTGTAGCCCAGATTTCTGCGATAGTCAGGATACGCCATCTTGTGAACGCCAGGCTTAGAAAGATTACAGAAAGCCTTGACATTGTATGCGAGGGGCGCGACATGACCACTGTTGTTTTTCCCGATGCGGAGCATAAATTCTACCTTGACGCTTCTCTTGACGTTCAGGCTGAACGCCGCTTCAAGCAGGGCGTAAGCGATATGTCCCTTGGGGAAATCAGGGAGGCTATCAAAAAACGCGATGAAATAGACAGAAACAAGGCGGAAGGCTCTCTTGTGCGCGCTCCCGACGCTTTTTACATAGATACATCAGCCTTGACGATAGAAAATGTTTGTGGCATAATATTAAATCAAATTAATATACAAGGGTTTACAATGGACGAAATGGAAGTGGAAAAGGAAGAGGGTCAGAACTCAATGAACTCTATCCAGACACAATTAGAGGAATCTCTGAATAATTTTACGAATCCCGAAGAAGGACAGCTTGTTGAAGGTACTGTTGTACAGGTTACGAACGAGTATGTTTTCCTCGATGTTGCTTGCAAGTCTGAGGGACGACTCCCTGTGGAGGAGTTCTCGGACGATCTGCCTAATGTAGGCGACAAGGTGCAGGTATTCTTGATAAAGAAATTCGGGCGGAACGGACCTGAGATTTCGAAGTCCAAGGCTGATGCCAAAAGAATGTGGAAAGATGTGTCCCAGTCGTTCAAGGACAAGATTCCGATTGCCGGCACAATCACAAAGATTGTAAAAGGCGGCTATGATGTCAACCTTGGAGGCGATATTCATGCGTTCCTTCCAATCAGCCAGTCAGACAGCCAAAAAGTCGAAAAGCCCGAAAGCCTTTTGGGGCTAAAGGCTCAGTTCTATATAGAACGTCTTTATTCGGACAACAAGGCGAATGTCGTCGTGAACCGCAGAAAATATCTTGAGGAGCAAATCGACACAAAACGTGAAGAATTCTTCGAGAGCATAAAAATCGGAGATACCGTAAAAGGAATAGTGAAAAGTTTTACGAGTTTCGGAGCTTTTATCGACCTTGGCGGTTTCGACGGTCTTCTTCATATAAACGATATGAGTTGGGGGCATGTGGCTCGTCCTAAAGATTTCGTGAAAAAAGGACAGGAGATAGAACTCAAGGTAATTCGCCTTGACCCTGCCGAAAAGCGGATAAATCTTTCGCTAAAGCATTTTTCCGAAGACCCTTGGATTCATTTTGAGGAAAAATACCATGTGAACGACATCGTAAAGGGAAAGGTTACAAAACTTACTGATTTTGGTGCGTTCATAGAACTTGAAGAAGGAATCGAAGGTCTTGTTCATATAAGTGAATTCTCTTGGACAAAGAAGGTCAGTAAGCCGTCGGATATGGTGAGCATAGGCGACGAGGTGGAATGTATGATTCTCGGCTACGACATTCAGGCGGGAAGGGTTTCCCTTGGTCTAAAGCAGGTTACGGCAAATCCTTGGGATTCGATTGCGGATAAATATCCTGTAGGCACAAAGGTCAAGGGAAAAATAGTAAAACTTACGAATGTGGGTGCGTTTGTTCAGCTTGAAGACGGAATAGACGGTTTCCTTCATGCGGACGATATAAGTTGGACTAAGAAAATAAAGCATCCTGGAAGCGAACTTTCAATGGATCAGGAACTTGATGTCATTGTAATTGAGTGCGATGCAGAAAACCACAGGATAAAGGTGGGAATCAAGCAGCTTACGGAAAGTCCGTGGAAACAGTTTGCTGAAGATTACAAGCCCGGTTCTACGCTTGAGGGCGAAATTACTTCCATCACGGATTTCGGCGTATTCGTCAGAGCTCCGAACGGAATCGAAGGTCTTGTAAACAAGGCGAATCTTTCTGAAGACAG
The DNA here is from genome assembly GCA_938039145.1 of uncultured Treponema sp. Lineage (GTDB taxonomy): Bacteria > Spirochaetota > Spirochaetia > Treponematales > Treponemataceae > Treponema_D. The sequence continues at coordinate 9,986 of CALHVG010000061.1, read as the reverse complement.
AGAAACTCCTTTTGAGGAAGCTGTAAAGAAATATAATGTCGGCGACAAAATAAACGTTTATGTCGTTGACGTTAAGGTCGAGAAAGAGCAGGTTGCATTTTCTGTGCGCGAATTCAAGAAGAAGCAGCAGAGGGATGAGATTTCTCAGTATATGTCAGGCTCGAACAACGAGGATGACGGCGGCTACACTCTTGGAGATTTCTTGAAAAATCAGAAGAACTAAGCTCGGGGAAAAGAAATGTCGCTTTTATGCGGCGTTTCTTTCTTTCCGGTTTGTTTTTCAGTTCTTGGAAAAGTGGAGTTTCCTTTGGAATTCGAGGACTTTCAGGATAGGCGATTTTTTGAATTTAAAAAAGAAAACCCTTGTTTTATCGCAGAAAGTCCGGCTCTGAAGGATTTAGTTTCGATTTTGGGAAAAATTTCCGTATCTTCTTCGCCGATTTTGTTTTCGGGGGAACACGGAACCGGAAAATCCGCTTTTGCTTTTCAGATTTTCAAGAAACGAAATATAAACGGCGCAAAGTTTTTTTCCGTTGACTGTAGGGATTTTCCGAATCTTCCCGATTTTGATTTTGCTTCGTGCGGCGGCGATGTACTTTTTCTGAAAGAGATTTCAAATCTTTCTGAGGAGGGTCAAAAATCTCTTTTGAACTTGCTCCGTTCCGTGTTAGAAGGAAAATTGAACCTGAAAATTGTTGCTTCTTCTTGCGAGAACTTAGGAATTCTTTCAAGGGACGGAAAATTCAGTGAAGAGCTTTCAGCCAGATTGGACGTTCTTTCTGTTAGGATTCCGCCTTTAAAAAGCAGAAAAGAGGACATTTTGCCTTTGGCGGAACTTTTTTTGAGGGAAAATTGCGCAAAACTTTCTAAGAAAATCGCAGGTTTTTCCGACGCTGCCGTAAATGCAATGAATATGTACGGCTGGCAGGGGAATGCCCGTGAACTTAAAGCCGTGGTGGAGAGGGCTTCTATCCTTGAGGTGCAGAATGCGGTCAGGGTGGAAAATCTTTTTCTTTCAAAATCCGTTCCTGAAAAGGATTTTTTTAGGGATTTTTCCGATGCATACTCAAAAGGAAATCAAAACGGAATGTCGTTCAGGGATGCTTTGGCGAGTTTTAAGAGGGCGTACATAATCAGGGTTTTGGAAGAAAACGGCTGGAATCAGACTAAAGCCAGCAAGATTTTGGGGCTTCAGAGGACTTATGTGTCGAGACTTATGAACGAATTGAAAATTCGTGATGAAATATAATGAGGTATTTATATGGCAAAATTTGAAAAGGCGACGGTCGGCGAGAAGGTCGCAGGTTATGTAGAAATGCGGATGACAATGCTTGTCTCCGTTCTTGTTGTGCTTGTTGTGGCGATTGCGGCTTTTGCGCTTGTTACTGGAATAAGCTCAAAGAATTCGATGAAAGGAATTTCTGCGTTGGATTTGATTTCTTATGAGATGACGGCAGATTCTTCCGGTCTTTCCGAAGCGGAAATTGCCGAAAGAAAGCAGAAGGCTCTTTCTTCGATTGAAGAATACTGCAAAAAAGGCGGAGTTGTAGGTGTGAGGGCGAATATGCTTTCAGCTGAAATTTCGTATTCCGACAAAGAGTTTTCCAAGGCGGCGGCTTCTTGGGTAGCGGCTTTTTCCAAAGGAAAAAAATCATATACCGCTCCGATAGCTGCTTTCAATGCGGCTTCCTGCTATGAGAATTTGGATGATTTTTCAAATGCGGAAAAATATTATGCAGAGGCGGCAAAAGCGTCCGATTTTCTTCTTGCGGGTAGGGCAAATTTCAATCTTGGACGAATGCGTGAAAAACTTGGAAATATTGACGGCGCTCTTGAAGCGTACAATGCCGTTATAGATAAAGAGCCTGATTCGTCTTGGGGAAAACTTGCAAAAACTCAGACGATAAAACTCGGTCTTAAATAGTTTGTGCATAATCGATTTTTTGAAGGGTTAAAAACATATGCGTAGCGCAAGGGCTTTTTCAGTTCTTTTGTTTGTAACTCTTCTATTTTTTTCCGGCTGCGGGCTTGAAGAATATGTTTATATTGTAGGGCCCAGGATTTTGAATCACACGCCCAATCACAGCACGGAAGCGGACGAAAGGTACATCGAGTTTACAACCGAAGAAACGGCGAATTCCGGTAAGCCGCAGTTTCAGGGAACGGCGGTTTACTACAAGATTTATAACAATTACAGTGAGATGAATACCCAATATTCATCGATAACAAGCCTTTCTTCCTCAACAAACGAATCCGCGGCAGCTGCCCGCATGATAGATTCCTACGGATACAAGCAGCTGGGGCTTTCGGATAAATACGATTCTCCGTTGATTGAAAATGCCGGAGCAAACAGGCGAATTTATATCCGTCTTGCAAATTATTACGACAAGACATCCAACAGGAACAAGGCTTTGCTGATTGTCGGGAATTCAGATGTGAATAAATTTCACGACAATCCTGAAAATCTATATGATTCAGCCTCAAATCCCGGAGGCTACATGGTTCGCGGAACGCCGCGCAGAGTGGGAAATAAAAATTCGTTCGATTTCGGACGGACAAAATCATCCTACGAAAACGCTGAATATAACAAAACGCCGTCTACTGACGATAACATGGGCGATTTTAAGGAGTCCTCCTCTTTTTCAGAAAATAAGGAAGGCGTTTATTATGTAGACCTTTTTGCCGTCGGTGTTGGAGAGGACGAAAGTTTTACCCGCTATTACAGCAATGTTCTTCATTTGGGCTCAGTTGCTGTGGATTCATCTTCCGAATACAACTAGTTTTATAAAAATCTGAGCGCTTTTGCGTTTATATAATTTTTTAACAAAAATATTTTTCATATTCTGCAAGTGCTTTTTATTTTAGAGGAAAAACGGATTTTTAAGTTTTTAAGAATTATTCTTTTGGCTATTTAGTTGGAATCGGCGTTTTTCTATTGAACTAAAAATTTATTTACTGTATATTGTTCCCTACGGTTCCGTAGCTCAGCCGGATAGAGCACATGCCTTCTAAGCATGCGGTCGACAGTTCGATTCTGCCCGGAATCAGAAGCCTGCGTTTTTGCAGGCTTTTTTGTTTGTAATAAAATCGCATGAAAAACGGATTTGTAAACGGTCATTTTTACAGCGTATCGCAATTTTACAGGGAAAAATTCGGTTCAAAGGTATATAAAATCGCCATTGACGCAGGATGTACCTGCCCCAACAGGGACGGAACTAAAGGTTTTGGAGGATGCGTTTTTTGTTCGGAAAGCGGCTCAGGCGAATTTGCGGCAGACCGCTTTTTGTCCGTTTCAGAACAGATAAAAAATGCGAAAAATCTTGTTTCAAAAAAGATAAAAAACGGAAAATACATCGCCTATTTTCAGAATCATTCAAACACGTACGGAAACGAGGACAGCCTTTTTCAAAAATATATTGAGGCATCTTCCGCCTGCGATGTTGTAGGGCTGGACATTGCAACCCGTCCGGATTGTGTTTTTCCTTCTATGCTTGAAAAGATTTTAAATCTTTCAAAAAAGACTTTTGTTACGATGGAACTGGGGCTTCAGACTTCAAACGAAAAAACTGCAGATTATATAAAAAGGCTTTACACAAACGAGGAATATCTTGACTGCGTAAGGCGAATAAAAGCGGCTTCGGCTGACATTCACATTGTTACCCACCTTATTTTCGGTCTTCCGTTTGAAACCGAGGCTGATATGCTTGAAAGCGTGGATTTTTGCATAAATGCTTTAACCGACGGTATAAAAATTTCTGTTCTTCACGTGCTTAAAGGAACGGAAATTCTAAATGCATTCAGGAACGGAGAATTTTCCACGTTGGAAATGGACGAATATTTCAGAATTCTTGGAAAAGCGCTTGTAAGAATCCCGGAAAACGTTGTTATCCACAGGCTTACAGGCGACGGGGCTAAAAAACTTCTTGTTTCCCCAATGTGGACGGCTGACAAAAAAAATGTGCTTAATTCGCTTTCGCGGTATTTAAGAAAGAATGAAATTGTGCAGGGAAAGGATTTTCAATATAATTTTTTTTCATGAAACGTTTTTTTTACTTGTGCGGAAATATTTTCTTTCTTTTTTTATGCCTTTCAGGCTGCAGGAACGGTTTTAACGCCGAGGAAAAACGGCTTTACAGTCTGAGGAAAAAATCCGTATCGTCATTTGCGAGTGAAGTTTCCCAAATAAAAAAAAATAAAGAAACGGCTTTGGGCAATTTTATGGCGGCTCTTTCAATCGAAGAGAAAGTTTCCCAGCTTTTTATCGAAAATCTTGAGGGAGATACTGTTTTTGTTCCTGTTGAAAGTTTTCCGTCCGTTTCTGGTTCCGGAAATGGAAAAAAAAAGGCACTTGTTCCGGGCGGATTCATATTTTTTTCGTACAACATCAGGGACGATATCGAAGGAACTATGTATTTTACCGACAATATTCGCCGATATTGCCTTGAAAACGGTATTATTCCGCCTTTTCTTGCGGTAGACCAGGAGGGCGGATTTGTAAACAGGCTTAGGGTGCTGAATGCCCCCCTTCCTTCGAACAGGCGGGTTTCTCAAAATCTTGGAAATGATTCCGCCTATGCACTTTATTCGTTTCAGGCTCGGCAGATGAAAGCCCTCGGCTTTGACATGAACATTGCGCCCGTGCTTGAAGTTCTTACGCCTTACAACGAAGGTTTTTTGGGCGAACGGAGTTTCGGCGGCACGGATAAGGTAACTGATTACGGAAGAGTGTGCGTGAACGCTTACGAAAATAACGGGATTGCATCCGTGCTTAAGCATTTTCCGGGAAATACAAACACTGACCCGCACACAGGTCTTCCGGAAATCGACACTTCACCCGATGAACTTTACGCTCAGCTTGAGCCTTTCAAAAAGATTATAAAAAGAAATCCTTGCGGAATTCTTATGAGCCACGCCCGCATAAAATTTCTTGAGCCTGAAAAACCCGCCTGCCTTTCTTCAAAATGGGTTTCCGAAAAGTTACGAAACGAATTCGGTTTTGAAGGCGTGATTTTTTCCGATGACATATTCATGTCGGCATTGGCGGATAACGGCTATCCTTTAGAAAAAGCTTCCGTAATGGCGATAGAGGCGGGAATCGATGTAATAATGCTTTCCGAAAAAAGATTTTCCGTTCCGATGAATGTGTTGATAGAAAAAGCCGAATTGTCAAAGGATTTTCTTTCACGGATAGAAGAATCTGCAAGGCGGGTTATCCGCTTGAAAATATCCATGGGACTTATGGAGTTCCGAAGAACCGAGGCTGGAAAAAACGGCTATGTGCTTTTTCCGAATAATCCTTTCGGCACTGTGGAAGACAGGATTGTGCATTTTAGGGATGCAAGGGATGAAAATATCAAACTTTACCTTGAATATTTTTAAAGGATTTTTTTATGGGAAAGAAAAAAAGCTTAGCTCCTAAAAAACTCTGCGGCGAGGAAGGATTTGATTCTTATTATTCCGGGATTTTTTCTTCAAGGTGGGAATCTTTAAAATCTTCCCTAAAAGGCGAAAAATCCTATGTCGAATGGAAAAACGAAGGTTGTAAAGGATATTTTATCGACCCTGCAAGCGTTTATGCTGCTTTGCATCTTAGGTTGAAAGGCGCCAAACGGATTTTGGATATGTGCGCGGCTCCGGGCGGAAAGACGCTTGTGATTGGAAGCCGAATGGAAAATGATGCGGTTTTACTGAGCAACGAAAGGTCATTTCAAAGGCGGCAGCGTCTTTTGCAGGTTTGCAAAGATTCTTTTTCGGAAGATGTTTTTGCTAGAATAAAATTCGGCTCTTTTGACGGTGCAAAACTCTGCCGTTTTCAAAACGAATGTTACGACAGTATTCTTTTGGATGCGCCGTGCTCAAGTGAAAGGCACGTTTTGAACGACAAAAAATATCTTTCGCTTTGGTCTGAATCCAGGATAAAAAGTCTTGCGATGGAACAGTGGGCTTTAATTTCTTCGGCGTACAGACTTCTTGCAAAGGGCGGCTGCCTTGTCTATTCTACTTGTGCGCTTTCTGAGGCGGAAAACGACGGAATCGTAAAAAGGCTGGTGAAAAAATTTTCCGACATGAAAATTGTTTTTGACGAAAATGAGACGGCTCTTTTTTCCGATTGCACAAAATTTTTGAAGACAAATATAAAATTTGAACCTGAGCGTACGGAATGCGGTTTTCATATTCTTCCGGATAAGCAAAACGGTGCGGGGCCGATTTGGTTTTCGGTTTTGGAAAAGACCTGATTTTTTTATTTTGCGATTTTTTTGCATGAAAGCCGTTTTGTATTCTGAATCTTGAGAGTAAAAACTTGTTCTAAGAAAAAGCCTGCGGCGAGCCTTCAAAAGTGCGAAGCAGGGGAGCGAAGCGACACCGAGCCTTAGGCGGGCTTTTGAAAGCGAGTGGGAGAAGGAACTTCGCCCCAAAAAATGCGGCAAAATATTTTTATTTTCTTTTTGCGCGAAAAATACGTGTAAAATTAATCTTGATTGTGTTAATAGTAAAAAAGTTATATATTTTACTTTATGGATTTTACTGAATTTAATTTGGATGAGCGGCTTCTTAAAGGGCTTGAGGATGCCGGCTACACAAACTGCACCGAAGTTCAGGAGCAGGTTTTGAAAAATTCGCAGGACGGCTCGGATCTGTATGTTCAGTCGCAGACCGGAACCGGAAAAACTGCAGCTTACCTTGTTGCTATAATACAAGAACTTCTTTCAAAGGACGAAAAAAAGGGAAAGAAGGTTTTGATTTTGGTTCCTACCCGTGAACTTGCGGTTCAGGTTGAGGAAGAGGCAAAAACGCTTTCCGGGCCTGCCGGTCTTAGGGCGTTCAGTTTTTACGGCGGAGTAGGCTACGAAAAGCAGATTGCGGCAATTAATAAGGGCGTGGACATAATTGTTTCTACGCCGGGGCGCCTGATTGACTTAAAGGAAGGCGGAAATATTGACCTTTCGGATGTTGCTTTTTTGATCTGCGACGAGGCGGACAGAATGTTCGACATGGGCTTTTTTCCCGACCTTAGAACCATACTGAAGTTCATTCCGAAAAGCGAAGAAAGACAGACTATGCTTTTTTCCGCAACGCTGAACACATATGTAAAAAATCTTGCATGGGAATACACCAGAGAGCCCAAGGAAATTGAGATTGCGGCGGAAAATATTACCGTAAGCGAAATTGATCAGGAGCTTCTTCACGTTTCAAGCGACGAAAAAATGAAGCTTCTTCTTGGAATTCTTAAAAAAGAAACTCCTTCAAGTGTGATAATTTTCTGCAACACAAAAAGAATGTGCGAGGTCGTGGCTAAACGTATTGAGATGAACGGTTTGAAATGCGACTTTTTGATAGGCGACCTTCCGCAAAAAAAACGTCTTGAGATACTTAAAAACGTTAAGGCGGGAAATGTTGCCGTTCTTGTGGCTACGGATGTTGCAGCCCGCGGAATAGACGTGGACGACCTTGCGATGGTTATAAACTATGACCTTCCGAATGAGGCTGAAAATTATGTCCACAGAATAGGACGCACGGCGCGCGCCGGAAAATCGGGAAAGGCGTATACATTCTGTTCCGAGCAGGACGTTTACAATCTTCCTGCGATAGAACGCTTTATTGAAATGCAGATTCCGTCGAAAGTGGCATATCCTGAGCAGATGATTGATGACGTTTCAGCCGGAGTTTACATAAGAACGCAGAACTGGCACGACGATGATGAAGAACCGCGCGGCGGACGAAAAGGACGCTCTTCCGGAAAAGAGGAAAGAGGGCGAGGAATTGAAAAAGGCGGCAAAAAAGATTTTGGAAAGAAGGATTTTTCAAAAAGGAACCGCAAAGAAAACTCGGATTTTGAAAATCGCCGTTACAAAAAAGATTCGTTCAAAAAGGACGGAAAAAAGCGTTATGCCGCATCTTCCAAAATGGATTTTGAAAAACTTGAGTTAATGTCCGCAGAAGAGCGCATGAAATATTACAAGGAAAAATACGCTCCGTCTTCAGAATTTTATGCTTCCGCAAAGAAAGAAAAGAAAGGCGGCGGAAAAAAAGATAAAAAATTTGACGGAAAAAATCCTTCGTCATACGGAAAAACGCGGAACGGCGGAAATAAAGCAGCTCCTTATTCCAAGTCCGGGAACAAAAAGAGTTACGGCGGCAATAACGGAAAAGTCAGGGAGCAAAAGAGCGGAGGAAAGAAAAATCCAGAAAAGAAGGGATTTTTTGCAAAACTCAAGGCGTTTTTCGGACGCTAGAAAACGCCTTCTGACAAAATATTTAAACTTAGGAAAGATAAATGATTACAGTAAACGATTTGAGCGTTCGTTTCAGCGAAAAGCCTCTTTTTAAAGAAGTGAACTTAAAGTTCACTAACGGAAACTGCTACGGAATTACCGGAGCGAACGGAGCCGGAAAATCTACGTTCTTAAAAGTTCTTTCAGGCGACATTGAGCATGATTCGGGCACAATAACAATAGGCGCCGGCGAGCGGATGGCAGTTTTGAAGCAGGATCACTTTGCCTATGACGACTATTCTGTAAAAGATACGGTGATGATGGGCTATCCAAGGCTTTATGAGCTTACGAACGCAATAAACGAAATCTATGCAAAGGAAGATTTTTCCGACGAGGACGGAATAAAGGCAAGCGAAATGCAGGCGGATTTTGGCGAGATTGGGGGCTACGAGGCTGAAAACCAGATTGAAAAAATGCTTTCCGGTCTCGGACTTGAGGAAGAATTTCATGACAAAATGATGAAGGAACTTGACGAAAGTCAGAAAGTCCGCGTTCTTTTGGCGCAGGCGATTTTCGGAAATCCGGATATTCTGCTTTTGGACGAACCTACAAACGGTCTTGACATTGAATCTATTACATGGCTTGAAAATTTTTTATTGGAGTTTGAAAATACCGTTATCGTTGTAAGCCATGACCGCCACTTTTTGAACACGGTTTGCACGTTCATTTGCGACATCGACTACGGAAAAATCACCCAATTTGCGGGCAATTACGATTTCTGGTATCAGATGACCCAGGTTATGCAAAGGCAGGCAAAAGAACAGCAGAAAAAGGCTGAAGACAAAATGAAAGACCTTAAGGAATTCATCCTAAGGTTCAGTTCCAATGCGGCAAAATCAAAGCAAGCCACAAGCCGCAAAAAGATTTACGACAAAATTGCTCAGTCCGTGGAGGAACTTCCCGTTTCCACAAGGAAATTCCCGTATGTGAACTTCAAACCTGAACGGGAAATCGGAAACAATGTCCTTGAAGTTAAAAATTTGAGCATAAGCGACGATGACGGAACTCGGCTTTTAAATGATTTCAGCCTTAAAATTAACAGAACGGAAAAAATTGCGTTTGTCGGAATTGAGCATAATTCGGTCTCCGCTTTTTTTGACATAATAAACGGCATAAAAAATCCTGAAAGCGGCGACGTGTATTGGGGGCAGACGACAAGCCATTCCTACATTCCGCGGGATAATTCTTCCTTTTTTGAAAACGACATGAACATAACCGAATGGCTTAAGCAGTATTCCAAGGAACAGGACGACGCATATGTCCGCGGATTTTTGGGACGAATGCTTTTCAGCGGCGACGAATCGTTGAAAAAGGTGAAGGTTCTTTCCGGAGGAGAAAAAGTCCGCTGTATGCTTTCAAAACTTATGCTTACGGGAGCGAACGTTCTTGTTCTGGACGACCCCACAAATCATCTTGACCTTGAGGCGATACAATCCTTGAACGAAGCTCTTATCAATTTCCCGGGCGTTGTGCTTTTTACAAGCCATGACCACGAGTTCATCGAGTCAATTGCGAACAGGATTGTTGAAATTACCCCGAACGGAATTATCGACCGCATGACAAACTTCGACAGCTACATTTCAGATCCGTCAATAACTGAAATACGGAAAAAAATGTACGAAGGAACCGGAAAGAAAATCAAGTTCAAGATTTAAGATTCTTTTTACTCCTGCATTTTAGTAAATTTAAAATGCGGGAGCTTAGAGAATCTCG
>CALHVG010000060.1 GCA_938039145.1 uncultured Treponema sp. | reverse complement strand
GAGGAAACCCTGATCTGACGGGGTTTCCTCTCCCTCCCTTTATACAATTATACTTTAAATTTCCTCACCTCCCCGGCAAGTCCCTCGATACTCTGCTTGTTCTTCATCGCAAGCTCGTTGACTTCGTTCACGGCGTTGTTTATCTGCGACACGCCGGCACTCATCTCGTTCATCGAATCCTTGATGACCGCCGTAAGACTGTCGAGCTTCTGCATTTCCGAGGCAACACCTTTGCCGCCGATAAGCATCTCCTCCGAGCCGTTCTTTACCTCTACCGTAACCGAATTGATATTCTTGATGGCGGCAAGCACTTCGCGGCTACCGTTCTCCTGCTCGCGCATTGCGGCGGTAAGCTCCGCACTCATGCCTCGCACGTTTTCTGCAAGCTGGAAGATGGCGTTGAACTTTTCTTCCACAATTTTGGAGCTTTCGGCAAGTCCCCGGATGTCATCGCTAAGGTTTTTGAGCGTATCGGTGATGGTCTTTCCCTGCACGCTCGATTCCTCCGCCAGCTTACGGATTTCGTCAGCGACGACTGCGAAGCCTTTTCCGCTTTCGCCTGCGTGGGCTGCTTCGATGGCGGCGTTCATCGCAAGAAGATTCGTCTGCGAAGCGATGTTCTGAATCACGCTTGAAGCCTCAATCAAGCCGCCACTCTCATCAGCAATTTTCTGCGTAACAGTGTTCGATGTGAGCAAAGTCGTCTTTCCCTCGGAAGTCGCCGTCGAAAGCATTTTTACCATGTTGTCGCTTTTTTCAAGCGATTGGGTAATCGAAGCGATATTCGCCACCATTTCTTCGATAGAAGCGGACGATTGCGTTACACTTGCCGCCTGCGTTTCAATACTGCCATTCAGTTGCTCAATTGTGCGAATGATTTCCTCAACCGTGCTTGAAGTTTCAGTAACACTTGCCGCTTGGTTCAAAGTTTGCTGTTTTACGCCGTCGATGTTGGCGGTGATTTCGTTGATTGCGCTTGCAGTTTCAGTCATATCGCTTGAAAGCTCGTCGCCTATCGACTGCATAGTATTTGCACTTGCGTCAACTGCTTTTATAGAACTTCCGATTTTTGCAATGGTTTGGTTGAAGTAGTTGGATAAATCCGTGATTTCATCGTTACCCGTAACAGGAAGACGCACGGTTAAGTCGCCTTCGCCCTGCGCAATGTTTTTAAGGGCATCCACCGTAACTCCTATGGGTTTTACCATTGCTTGGGCAACAAAAAAGGAGATGAGCAGCGCAATCAACACGATAACTACACCGATACCGAACAGTGAAGCACGCAGAGCAGTTACCGTTCCCATAAATTCGTTTACAGGGGCACTAAGGATAACCGTCCAGCCGGTGGTTTTCATTTTAGAATACGATGCAATACTGATCGTGGTTTTATAAGTATAAAATACTACAGAAGGTTCTGACGAGTGAATAGCTGTTGAGTGAAGATTTGCTACCGATTCAAATGTTTTATCTTTTTTACCGGTTTCCATTCCATTAAACATATTAACGACAAAATCAAAATTTTTATGGGCGACTGCATTTCCGGTAGTTCCAAGAATAAAGGCATAGCCCGTTTTACCGACAACAATATCTTTAATCTGCTCGGTAAGCCATTCCGCATTGATGTCGCACATAACAAGACCGATAACCCGTCGGTTATCATCGTAAATGGGAACGGAAACTGAAATAACCATGCTGTTATCAACCTTTGAAACATAAGGCTCGCTGATAAAGTTTTGTCCGCCGAGTGCGCTCTGAACGTATTCCCGTCCCCGCACATCAATTGTTTTTCCGCCTGCGCCGTGATACGTACCCTGATTATCGATGAACGCGAGTTCCCGTATGGTACTGTCGCGGGCGGCTTCCCGCATTAAAAGAGCAGTCTTCTCTCGAGGCGGCGTATTTTCATCGCGGAACGCCGGCATACGGGCAAGCCCCTCTGCAAACTGAAAAAATGCCTCGATGCGTCCGTCAATAATAGTTGCCGTGTCGATTGCCTTATCAATAAGATGTGCCTCAACTTTTTCTGTTACGGCTTTACGGGCAGTACGCACCGCCAAAATCCCAAGTGTCAGACAGGCTACAAGAATAAGCAGTCCGAATATAATCATCAGTTTGTTACGCATTGAAAAGCGTTTTTTCATAAATAACTCCTTCATAAATGTGTTTTTTCTTTAAGGGGAGGTTTTTTTCCGGTAAAAAGAAAATCTCCCCTACGCCCCCCTAAAAGAAAAAGAACGGCTTAGGGTTTCACCCTAAGAACCCCGGTGTATGCGCCCATGGTTCGTGGGTGTAT